>JBHHYW010000012.1:0-16658 GCA_046757745.1 Candidatus Scalindua sp. | reverse complement strand
AACAGTGAACACAAACTTCAACCTGTAGCCACTACGCCTGCTCTCTACTCTACTGCCTTTGTGTGGTTGTTTTATTTAAATATTATACTTTTCTGTCATGAGTAGAGCTAAAACGAGATTATTAATTACAGGTGTTAGCGGATTACTGGGAAACAATCTCGCTTGCTATTTTAAAGATAAGTATGAAATCTTAGGATTGTACGATTCACATCCTGTTATTATTGATGGAATCCGTACAGAGAAATGTGACATTACCAGCAAAGCTTCTATAAAAAGCATTATTCATGAATTTAATCCATTTACTATTTTCCATTGTGCTTCCTTAACTAATGTAGACCAATGTGAAATTGATCAAGATATTGCTAAAAAAATAAATATATTTTCAACAATGTATCTTGTTGAAAGTGTTATTGATAAAGATGTTAAGCTGGTTTACATCTCAACAGATGCCGTATATGATGGTGCAAAAGGAAACTTTTCTGAAGAAGACAATATAAATCCATTAAATTACTATGGATTATCCAAATATGAGGGTGAACTGGAGATCACAAAGAAAAGAAATTCATTAGTATTTAGAACAAATATATTTGGATGGAATATTCAGGACAAAAACAGTCTTGGTGAGTGGATATTGGATGAACTAAAAGCAAAACGAAACATAAATGGATTTAATGATGCATATTTTTCTTCTATTTATACATTTGAGTTTGCCAGAATGATTGATATGGCAATTCAAAAAGATATACAGGGTGTTTTTAATTGTGGAAGCGCAAACTCATGTTCTAAATATGAATTTGCTTTAAAAATTGCAGATTTGTTCGGTTATGATAAAGCACTAATAAAGCCAATTTCAATAGAAGAATTTGCCTTTAAGGCCAGGAGAGGAAAAAATCTTTCCATGAATGTAAATAAAATTCAGGATACTCTTAATTATAAGCTACCTGACATTGATTATTCTTTGGATGTTTTCTACAGAGATTATATGTGCAGTTTACCTGGAAAAATCAAATATTTCCATAGTTGGACTAAAGAGAAGCCGTCAGAGATACCATATGGCACTCAATTAATCAATAATAACGATGTAAAAGCCGTTGTTGACGCACTTTATTCTCCGCTCATTGCACAGGGCCCTAGGGTGGAAAGGTTTGAAAAGTCTTTAGCAGAAAAATGTGATGCTGAGTATGCCGTTGTTGTTAATTCGGGAACATCAGCTCTTCATATAGCATGCCTTGCCGCGGGGGTAAAAAGAGGGGATGAAGTAATAACTTCACCAAACACTTTTGTTGCATCAGCAAATTGTACCATATATTGTGGTGGTAAGCCGGTATTTGCGGATATTGATAAGAGGACTTATAATATATCACCTTCCGAAATAGAAAAAAGAATCACACAAAATACTAAGGCAATTATTCCCGTACATTTTGCAGGTCAAAGCTGTGATATGGAAAGCATATCACAAATTGTAAAAGAAGCGGAAAGAAAATACGGACATAAAATATTTATTATTGAAGATGGTTGCCATGCGCTAGGTTCTGAATATAAATCCTCGAAGGTTGGCGCATGTGCTTATTCAGATATGACCGTCATGAGTTTTCATCCGGTAAAGCACATCACTACAGGAGAAGGTGGTGCCGTTTTGACAAACGATAAATTTCTAAGCGAAAAATTAGTAATATTTCGTTCTCATGGAATAACAAAAGAACCTGAGAAATTAATTAACAAAGATTCATATTTTGCCAGTACGTCTATCAATAATACTCCTTATATAAATCAATGGTGGTACTATGAACAGATAGACTTGGGATATAATTATCGCATGACTGATCTACAGGGTGCGCTTGGGTTGTCACAGTTGGAAAAGCTGGATTATTTTTGTAAAAAAAGATCAGATATTGTAAGGAGATACAATAAGGCATTCAATGGCCTGAAAAATATTCAAATACCTTTTGAGTCTAAGGAGTGTGACAGTAATTTTCACCTCTACGTACTTCTTATTGATTTTGATCAGATGGATATTAAACGTTCTCAATATATGATTGAGCTTAAGAAAAAAGGAATCCAGACACAGGTGCACTATATACCGGTAAATATACAGCCATATTATCAAGAAAAGTTTAGAACTGGATGGGGAGACTGTCCTAATGCAGAAGAATACTACCAAAAGTGTATTTCAATCCCTCTCTTTCCGTCTATGACGAATAATGAGGTGGAAAGAGTTATTAATTCTATTAAAGGTGATTAAGTGTCAGAGAAGATTTTATTAATAAGGCCCCAGAATGTATACAATTATAACAACTACCCTCCCTTAAACCTGATATGTATAGGTTCAAAACTTAAGTCTGTTGGGTATAAGGTCAAAATTATTAACTGCTCGTTTGAGAAGGATTATTTAGAGGCTATTGGAAGAGAACTGGATGATTCGTTGTTTGCAGGGATTTCTCTGCTAACCTCTGAGTCACCGGACGCTTACGTTATCATGCAGTATATAAAAGAGCATTCAGATGTTCCGGTAGTTGTAGGAGGATGGCACAGCACCTTATTTCCTGAGCAAATGGCCGATTGTAAGTATGTTGATTATGTGATTGCCGGTGAGGGAGAGGCGCAAATCGTTAATATTGCAGAGCTAATAAAAAATCAGGAAAAAAGAGATAATAAGATTTTCCACAAACAGACATTAGACCTAGAAACATCACCGTTTCCTGATTATGATGTAGATGGAAATATAGAGAGATATATAAATAGCTACCTTACCGACAAACTGTCCGAGTATGTCAAACAACCTATGCGATGGCTTCCATATGAGAGTAGCAGAGGATGCCCTTCACATTGTACTTTCTGTATTAATGTGGTTGCGGACAATAACCGTTACAGGAAAAAAAGTGCAGACAAGGTTATTACGGAAATAGAGTATATTATAAAGAAATATAAGCTTACACATCTTAAGATTATTGATGATAACTTCTTCGTAGATATTAAGCGCGTTAGAAAAATATGTGAGGGCATAATAAAAAAAGATATTAATATTACATGGGATGGAGAATGCCGATGCGACTATTTTAACGATCGTATACTAAATGACGACACATTAGAACTTGTAAAAAGATCTGGTCTTATCCAGCTGACCCTGGGTATTGAGTCCGGTTCGTCTCAGACACTTAAACTAATGAAAAAAGGCATAACACCTGAACAGGCAGCGTTTGCAGTAAAAAAATGTGATGAACATGGAATAATAGCGCGATCATCCTTTATACTTGAAATTCCGGGAGAAACCCTGGGAGATATTAAACAGACAATATCATTTATTAACAAAATGAGGAAATATCCTTATTTTACTTGTGGAGTTGGAACATTCAGGCCATATCCGAAGTGTGAATTGACTGAAAACCTTTTGAGGGAAGGCTATCTTACCGAACCTGCTAATTTCAAAGATTGGACGGATAAGGATTTAATTGATTTATATACCTCAGCAGAATACATAAGACCATGGCAGTCTAATGGAGAATATTCAGAAGCCGCTTCTTATTATCAAAATATGGAATCATCCGTGAGATTGGGCAATTATCAAATAGATAGAAGATTTGATAAAATAAAGAACACCCTCTTTATACTTATTGCAAAACTCAGGAACAAACTCATATTTTATAAGTTTCAATATGATATAAACCTGTATAAAAGATTCCTGAATAATTTTTATAAGAGAAGGCAGGCATTAGAAAGAAGCGGTTGTTACCCTTTGTCTAAACTTAACTAGAAGGGTGCCAAAATATGAAGATCGTTGTTGTCGGAACCGGCTCCATAGGCACAAAACATCTCAAAAATCTTGTTGAATCAGGGCATGAAGTTTATGCTACGGACATAAATAAGGAGAGACTCAGCGCAATCTCTGCATTTACGAAAGGAACTCTCAATTCTCTTCATGAAGCCTTAAAGATCAAGCCGGATGTTGCATTTATCTGTACATTCAGCAACAATCACATTAAGCCTTCTATAGAATGCGCAAAAGCCGGAAGTCATCTTTTCATTGAAAAACCGTTATCTTTGAATCTGGACGGAATAGATGATCTGATAGAAATAGTAAATGAAAGAAACCTTATTACCATGACAGGCTGTAATATGAGATTTCATCCTGCCATATCGTATATACATGACATACTGAATAGTAATCCAGATTTTGGTAAAAGATTGTGGGCCAACTTCGAATTCGGATATTATCTTCCGTTCGATAAAGAGGATTATGAATCATCTTATAAATCAAACAGGAGCATGGGGGGGAATCTGATTTTTGATGGAATACACGAGCTTGACTACGCGGTATGGTTTTTTGGTGAACCTGCAGAGGTCATATGCAATAAAAGTATTCTTTCTTCGCTTAAAATAGATACCGAGGATCATGCTGAAATGATAATAAAGTTTAAAACAGGCAGTGTTTGTACTATTCACATGGATTATCTTCAACATGGATATTCCAGAAGATGTAAGATTGTTTGTGAAGGGGGTACAATAGTATGGGATTTTGCTCAGGGAAATATAGGTATAATTGATTCTGAAAAAGAATGGAAGTGGAAAGATATGAAACTTGGGATATATGACAACCGGATGTATACGGATGAAGTTAGGTATTTTTTTGATTGTGTTACATCTCATAAGGAAACATTTAACTCTGTCGAGAAATCTCTTTCTATTCTAAAACTCGCACTTGCCGCTGATAAGTCCAGCCATACAAATGTATGGGAAAGAATCGAATGAGAAAAGTAATAGGTGTTATTACGGCCAGGATGGCTTCTACCAGACTACCGGGTAAGGTTTTGCAGATGATGGCTGGCAAATCTGTCTTTGCTCATCATGTGGAACGTATGAAGAATATTAAAGGGCTTGAGGGAGTATTTCTTGCGACATCAAATGATCCCTTGAATAAGCAACTCATAGAGGAAGCGGAACGGCTTGATTGTGGATGGTTTGCGGGTGCTGAACAGGATATTGTTGATCGTCATATCAAATTGTGTGAGAGGGAAGGGGCAGATGCGGTTATAAGGGTGACATGCGACTCGCCAATTTTTGATATCGGGAGCGCATCGCGTTTTGTAGGTGAATTTAAAAAAAATTACCGGGATTTTATATCAGTCTTCAATATGACGATGATACAGGGTACACTATCAGAGCTGATTTCGTATAATGCCCTTCTTGAGGTCCATAAACACTATCGAGGCACTGCTGTTAGTATGTACATAAAAGAGAATATGGGCAAGTTTAGTGTGTCAGGGATAGAGATTGATACAGATTTGTGTCGACCTGAGTACCGCTTGACAATTGATGAGGCAATCGATATTGAGATGATACGACATGTATATAACGGACTTTATAAAGGACATCCACTTGCGCTTCATGATGTATATACATGGCTTGATGACAATCCGGAAATTGCAAAGCTGAATATGCATATTGGTATAAAAGGATGCGAGCAGCAAAGTGCAAATCTTGCGGAAACACCGCTATATTCTATAGTACGATCAGGTAGTAAATACGTAATACTGGACGACATGAAGAAAATGGTAAACCCAGACAAGTTTCTCGAAAGGTTTTTAGACCTGTTTCCAGAGATGAAAAAGTAATAATGAAAAACGCGATAAACAAATCATTACAATTATATAATATTGCGCGAAATCTTATCCCGTCTTGTTCTCAAACGTTCAGTAAGGGGTATACACAGTTTTCATTTAGAGTATCACCTGTTTTTATAGAAACGGCAAAAGGCTGCCATGTTTGGGATGTTGATGGAAACGAATACATAGATTGCTCAATGGCTCTTGGATCTATAACCTTAGGATATGCATATCCTGGAGTCAATGAAGCAATATCTGAGCAACTCAACAAAGGTATTGTTTATACATTACCCCATCCACTTGAAGTTAAGCTCTCGGAATCTCTTGTTGAAATAATACCGTGTGCGGAAATGGTCAGATTTGCAAAAAATGGTTCTGATGTTACTACGGGAGCGGTGAGAGCAGCGAGGGCGTATGCCGGTAGAGATAAGATTGCCTGTTGTGGCTACCATGGATGGCACGACTGGTATATAGGGACAACCACAAGGAATAAAGGTATACCAAAGGCGATTCAGGAGCTGACATTGACGTTTGAGTATAACAATATAGAAAGCTTGGAAAAATTATTTGATGAAAATAGTGATGAAATAGCAGCCGTAATTCTGGAACCGGTAGGTGTTGCAGCGCCGGAAAAAGGATTTCTTGAAGAGGTGAAAGATCTGACTCATAAAAATGGAGCGCTTCTTATATTTGACGAGATAGTGACAGGGTTCAGGTTGTCGGAAGGTGGGGCGCAGGAATACTTTGGGGTGGTGCCGGACCTTGCATGCTATGGTAAGGGCATGGCAAACGGTATGCCTGTCTCTGCAGTAGTCGGCAAAAGGGAAGTTATGACGATATTTGATGAGGTATTCTTCTCTTTTACCTTTGGAGGTGAAACCATTTCACTTGCGGCATCTATTGCCACAATAAATGAAATGAAGGTTAAAGGAGTTGTCGAGCATTTGTGGAAGATGGGAAGAAAACTTAAAGAAGGGTTTAATGCTTTGGCAGTAAAACACAGTCTAAATGCCTTAACTGAATGTATCGGCTTTCCTCCAAGGACGGTAATTACCTTTAAGGACATTCATGGGAATGAATCGCTTGAGGCAAAAACATTGTTTCAGCAGGAAACTATAAAAAGGGGTGTGCTTTTCTCCGGCTCACAGAATATGTGCTATTCACATACAGATACAGACATCGAAGGAACATTGGAGGTTTTTGATGAGTCCCTTGGAATCCTTGCCGGTGCTATTAAAAAAGGAAATGTTGAAAGTTTCATAGAGGGTGAAGTTGTCCAGCCTGTATTTAGAAAAGCGTAATTCGTCTCTCAAGTCGACGATTTCTTGCTTTTTTTGACTGTAAATTGTCACCTTATAGACTTTGTACCAAAGGATAAAATAGACAAAAGTATCGAAAGGATTTTAGAATAAATGGGCTTTCATTTAAAGCTTGGTCTCAAGTTGTGGTCAACAAATACGTTTTACATAAAGCCTGCCCTTGAACTTTACCGGCAAGGAGCCTTTGATTATGTGGAACTATATGTAGATCCTGGTTCAGGGAAAGATTGTCAAAGTCAATGGACAGGAAAGGAATTTCCATTTGTTCTACATGCCCCCCATTCATATTCGGGTTTAAATCTTTCCCTGCGGAAATGTAAATCTGAAAATCTGCGTATATTAAAAGAGGTTGAATCTTTCAGGTTAGCCTTAGAACCAAAATTTGTAATTTTTCATCCGGGTATACTTGGCTCAATCAATGAAACTATACGACAGATTAATGATATGAAGAAAGAAATTCCGGATATTTATAATCTGGCAATTATTGAAAACAAACCTAAGATTGGCTTGAAAGGTGAAATTTGTATAGGGGCTTCTCCCGAAGAAATAGAACGGATTATTGGAGAAACTGATATTGGTTTTTGTCTGGATATAGGTCATGCCATATGTTTTGCGGCATGGGCACAAATAGGATGGGAAGAAGTCGTAGATCAGTTCACGAAACTGGGACCGAAGGTTTATCATTTATCAGATGGTAGCATGAGTTCTCACACGGATGCACATCTTCATTATGGAGATGGTGACTTTGATCTGAGCAAGATAATAAAATGGATACCTTCGAATAAATATGTTTCTGTTGAAACGGAGAAAGATCCTGAATTATATTTAAAAGATTTCGAAAGAGACGTCAATTATCTGAAGAATTTACATGAGATGTTTATTTGAAATAAAGAAGGACAAAAAATACATAACAAAGCAGCGCTCTGAACGGCAGCCAGCAGTGCCGATTGATTTTGATTAGTTTATGACGTACAAATCGTTTTTTGAGCGCATTGGTACATCATATACCATGCATCAGAGACTTCATCGTTATTAAGAAACTAATGAACGATATAGCAAAAGAAAGCTTGAAACTGAGAAATGTGGAATCTTCAGATATAGGTGATTTGTTTAAGTGGAGAAATCATCCTGTTGTCAGGGAAAACTCATTTAATATAGAACCTATTTCCTTGGATGAACATGAAAGGTGGTTTAAGGAAAAGAGTAAAGATCCGAATTCACAAATATATATAGCATATTTTGAAGATGATAAAATTGGAATAGTTAGATTTGACGAAAAAGGTGATGTGATAAAGGTAAATGTAATGCTTAATCCCGATTTTTTAGGCAAAGGCATTGGTTCAGAAGTAATCAGGTTAGGGACTGAGAGGTTTATAAATGATAAAAACCCCGGTAAACCTGTAATTGCAGAGATTAAAAAAGACAACATAGCGTCTATAAAGGCATTTCAAAAAGCAGCTTTTAAGGAAAGCCATTCAACTTTTGTATACCAGCAAAAACCATGATATGAAGGGTTGTAAACAAGTCACTTAATAATTTTGTGGAGGATTGAACCGTGGATTATAAAGAAAGAATAACGGCAAGCGCGAGTGTGATGCTTGGGAAACCTGTAATTAAGGGAACAAGAATAACGGTAGAACTTTTACTTGGAAAGCTTTCTGAGGGAGTAACGATACAAGAGTTATTAGAGGCTTACCCACATTTGACAAAGGAAGATATCTTGGCGGCGTTATCTTACTCTGCTGATGTGATATCAAGGGAGGAACTTATTGAGTCTAAGAATTCTTGCTGATGAGAGTGTTGATTTTAGGATTGTAAAAGTACTAAGAAGTAAAGGTTTTGAAGTTATATCTGTTTTAGAAGATAATCCGGGGATACCGGATAAAGAAGTTATTGAGCATGCAAAGACCAATAATGCCCTACTCTTGACGGAGGATAGTGATTTCGGAGAATGGGTTTTTGTTCATAAGACTAGAAACATAAGTGTAATTTTTCTAAGATATAAAGCTGAAGAAATTGAGAATATTTCTGATTCATTGATCAAAACATTTATGGATTATGGTATTTCTTTATCTGGTAAATTTGTAGTTATTACGGCAAATAAAATAAGAATCAGAGAGGCTTTGTAATCAGGCAATTTGAGAATGGCAATTAATATAGGAAAAATAAATATAGGACACGGTTATCCTCCATTCATCATAGCAGAGATGTCTGGTAATCATAACCAGTCCCTGGAACATGCATTGAAGATTGTGGAGGCAGCGGCAAGTGCGGGAGCACACGCCATAAAGTTACAAACATACACGGCAGATACCATGACGATTGATGCTGATGATTCATCCTTTTTTATTAATGACTCAAATAGCCTATGGAATGGACAGTCACTTTACAACCTCTATCAAAAGGCATATACTCCCTGGGAATGGCATAAGCAGATTTTTGAATACTGTCATAAGCTGGGCTTAATTGGCTTCAGTACTCCCTTTGACGAAACGGCAGTAGATTTTCTGGAGAGCCTGAATGTACCGGCATACAAAATTGCATCATTCGAAAACAATCACCTACCATTAATTAAAAAAGTGGCAGCAATTGGTAAACCATTAATAATATCTATCGGTATGGCAACTGTTGCTGAACTGGATGAAACTGTGCAAACGGCCAGAGATGCAGGTTGTAATGAAATAATCCTGATGAAGTGTACGAGCTCATATCCGGCTGCTCCGGAAGATGTTAATTTACTGACTATCCCGCATTTAAAAAAGTTGTTTGGTACTGAAGTAGGACTGTCTGACCATACTTCGGGGATTGGTGTAAGTATAGCCAGTGTGGTGTTGGGGGCTACCGTAATTGAAAAACATATTACCTTGTCACGGATTGATGGAGGGGTGGATTCAGAATTTTCAATGGAACCAGATGAAATGAAGCTGCTTGTTGATGAAACCCTTAAAGCCTGGCAGGCATTGGGAAAGGTAAGGTATGGTCCAACTGATAAGGAGAAGGCGTCTTCCATGTTCCGGCGTTCGATTTATGTGGTGGAGGATGTAAAAGAGGGTGAAGAATTAACACCACAAAATATTCGTATAATTCGTCCCGGGAATGGTCTTTCTCCGAGACATTACGACATACTTTTGGGCAGAAAAGTGTCTTGTCATGTTAAGAGAGGAAATCCTATGAGTTGGGATTTTGTAAAGTAAAACAATGATTACAAAAAGTCTTTTATATAGACAGGTTTCAATAGGGCAATTTGACCATTTTGAAATGTTGAAATTGATTGGAAGATTGAAAATGTTTAACATGTAGTTATACATCATGAAGCATATAATTTAGGATTAAATGTATGAGGTGGAAAGATGCGTACAGTATTTTTAGAAGGCAAAAATATACTTCTTAGTCCTCTATCCAAAGAAGATAATCTTGAGGATTATGCAAATTGGTTAAACGACCAGGAGACTACACTTTTTATGGGTAGTGGTAGATTTCCAGTAAGTATAGAGTGTCTTAGAGATTATATTGATAAATACAATAATAGTAATGACGGGATGCTTTTAGGTATCTTCTTGAAAGGAACTTTGAAACATATTGGGAATATTACACTTCATCAAATTGATTGGAGAAACAGACACGCTGAAATTGGAATATTTATAGGCAATAAAAAGGCAAGAGGGAAAGGTTATGCAACACAAACCATAAGCCTTATTGCCGGGCATGCTTTTGCAAAATTGAATTTAAGGAAACTTTACACTGGAATGGTTAAAGGTAATGAAGCGTCAAAGAGAGCAGTTGAAAAGGTTGGTTTTAAGGTAGAGGGGGTATTAAGAGAGCATTTTCATCTCAACGGTAAATATCTCGACTGTTACAGACTTGGGCTTCTCAGAAGTGAATTCAAGATTAAGTAGTACGGAATACAAATGAATTTTTATATTGAAACTACTGAAAATGAAAGTGTAAATCCTGGAATGGAGAGGTTGGCTAAATTTACTAACGGTAAAAATGTTTATGCAGATTTAAAGGATACGCGTTTTAGTTTGGAAATGGAGAAAGGCATAAATATTTATCTATATGGAGATATTTTTTACCACATAAGGAGTGATGGTGAAATTAAATTAATCAACTCAGATAGTGAGAAATACTTAAAAAAGGTTTTTTCTGAAAATAACCTCAAGGATGTTATCTCTAATCTTGAGGGTCAGTACATTGGCATATGTGTTAATGAACTTAAACATATAGTGCATATTTTCAGCGACCGTTATGCACGACTGGATTCATTTTATGCATATAAAGATTCTAATTTTTATTTGTCTTCAGATTTAGACGCTATATTTAAGAACCTTGAACCTGAATATGATCAGAAAATGCTTGCGCATATCTTTTCCGTTTATGGTTGTTATACACCTAAGGGTTTGACTATTTATAAGAATATTAAGCAACTTCGAGTTGGTGAGATTATCACATTATCAAGTTCTGGAATCAATTCTGAAGTGATTGAATTTAAAGCACTTGAAATAGAGGATTACACTGATAAAGAGTTGGAGGTTTACTATGAGGTCCTAAGAGCCGCCGTCATCTCCAGAGCCAATTGTAAGGGAGAAAAATGGGTGTCTAGCTCAAGCGGATGGGATTCGTCAATAATACTAGGTATACTTGTTAATGAATTCGGTTCCAAAAATGTCAGAATGTTAACGGGAATCATGAACTATTCTGAAAAAACTGAAGCTTTAAATAGGTTTGAAATTGACAAAGTTGGCAAGATTGGCAATTTCTACGGTATTAAACCAGTGATGGCAGATCTTGATTTTGTAAATAAGACAGCCCCCGAGTATTGGGAGAAGTGCCTTCCTTACTATAAATCAAGGCATATGTATACATATGTTACATATAATTTCACAAAGCTTTCTGACAAGCTTCGTGATGCGGCTGGCGGGAAAGGACAAGTAATATTTAATGGTGAGTCAGCGGATTCATTTCACAATTTTGGTTTTTCTCAATTTAATACTTTTTTTCACAACGAAAAATCTTTCACAGAATATGCAGATAAGATGAATTGTTATTTGTATGGTCCATCATTTTTGAAGAATGTGATAAACGGAAGCTACGAAAGCGATAAGGTTTTTCAAATCTTTTCAAGGATGATGGATGGTGTTGAATATGCCAACTTGCGTGATAACAAGGATGAAATTGTAGAAAGTTATCTATTCCCCTTTATCTACGGCTCCCCTAGAATACCATTTGCAAAGACATACAAGAATCCTGCTTTTACGGAAGAAGGACAAAAGGCAATATATAAATTTCCTTTTAGAGAATATATGCCTGAGGTATTATCAAATCTGTCAGAAAATAACATATACTCATGGTTGATATATTTATATCACAGCTTTCATGCTCAAGGGTCAACGGTTAATATTCACAAGCATGGAATGGAGCTTAATAACCATAAATGGCGTTCACCCTTTAACGATATTCGTTTAATTAATCTACTTTCTAAGGCATCCGAGAAGTGGGGGCGGGGGCTGGAATTTAACAATACTAAATACCCACTGAAATGGGTAGCTAAGAATAAGATTAAGTTTCCCTATGAGTTGCTGGATAAAGGTTCTCATGCATATCTCTGGGATGTTATAGAGGGATTCTCCCTTACCTCAGAAATTGTATACCGATCTGGTGTGACCGGGTTTTTTAAAGATACGATTGAAAAAAGGACTTACAAAAATATTCTCGATGATAAATATTTTAATATTAATTACATGGATAATCTGGTTTTAAATTATTTAAATGGTGATGAAGCTTCAGGGAAAGATTTTAATAACTTAGTTTCCTTGATTACTTTATGTATAACCGGATGGTATTAAAAGGACAAATGAAAGTGATCTATGTACATGGAAATATATGAAGATGCGCTTCTTACACATCAATGACACCAGATTAAGCGGTACGGTCTTCAATCACAACCTCTGAGCTATATGGATTTAAGACAAGGTTCGTTTCGGGTGATAGAGTACAAAGATGATAATTTACTGTGACCGTTTAGCAATCGGTGCATGTATTCGTGCAGTACAATTGTGTTGGCGTAAACTTTTTGTCAGGCCGGAAGCGTGCTGTATCAAGGTTCTTGATCCATTATCTGATCATGGCTGGCCGGCATTGTTGAGGGTAATTATGCAGTGCATTGGTTTTCAGATAGATGAGA
Source organism: Candidatus Scalindua sp. (assembly GCA_046757745.1). Taxonomy (GTDB): domain Bacteria; phylum Planctomycetota; class Brocadiia; order Brocadiales; family Scalinduaceae; genus Scalindua. The sequence continues at coordinate 3,555 of JBHHYW010000012.1, read as the reverse complement.
TCAAGTTTTCTATCGGCCATCTCCGCATGCCAGACGGGCAAGCGGTATATACAGTAGCGCGTAGTTTATCTATAGATCTTGCTTTTCGTGCAGCCGAACGTATTATTATGTGTTCCAGATATATGGGGCAGATTAATCTGGAATATGGGAGTAATACTATACTTATGCATGTTGCAAAATCGTTGGAATTTCCGGCACTGCAGTTGGCATTGCGTATCGTGGCAGCAAAGGCTTTGGTACGTGGAGAAAACGACAATAATGTGTGTCTGGTGATTCAGAGGTTGTCATCCTTTCCTCCAAATTTGGTACGCAAGATTAATCCAGATTTTAATATTAATTTTTATCGTTCAGGGATATATCAGTTTAGTGGTGTAAGTTTTTATTCCTCTGGTTCATTTGAGCTTCTCAAATACAATCGATTTTCTGTTTTGTTTTTTTTGCTGTTTTCGAAATTGATTGAAACGGGATGGACACTGAAGGAATTTTTTAGAAGAAGTTCAAGCTCTCAAGAGCTTTTCAACGTTTCAGAAATAAGTTTACCATCTTTATTGTTGTTGCAGGAAGACGATATCTCCTTAGATCGTTCCTACCGAACACAGCCACATTGGCTTTTTAAAGAGGACGGCAAACCTCCTTTTCGTACTATAATCATTCAGAAAGGTTCAATGGGCCGAATGACTGTTAATATTGAATCATTAAGAGAAAAGGGTATAACTCTGATTTCTAAAAAAAATATGTATCTTTTAACTCGTAGGTATAGATCATCACATCCTGTTCAAAATAGCTTACATAAGTTCATGAGGAAGTGCGTGCTTTTATCAATTTTCGGTTCTTCCACAGAAGTTGGAGTAGCATTTATGGTAGCGAATCTACTTTACAGTGCAAACTGTCTGGCTTTCTTTTGTAAACGCAGCAATGTTAGAGCATTTATGACCTGTGAGAACTATATGAAAGAGGCGGATGCAATGCAAATCATAGCACTGGCTCTCGGTATTACTACGGTTTCTTATCAGTATTCAAACATGGGCAGGATCGGGCCACTTATGAAAACTACGGCTGATGTAATGCTTACTTTTTCGTCTTTATATCATCAATTATGGATTAAAAACAGCATTGCGCCGAAGAAGTTTGTTAATATCGGCTATACTTTTGATACATCGTTTAGGTCTGTTAGTGAAAGGGCATCGGCTCATCGTAGTCAATTAATTGATTCTGGCGTTGAATTCATCATATGTTACTTTGATGAAAATCATAGTAATAATAAATATCATCTTATCAATGAGCAGGGCCACTGTTCGGAACTTTTGGCTCTGCTAAGGTTTGTACTTGATGATAAATCTTTAGGACTCGTTGTCAAAACACAGTTTCAAAGGAACTCACCTCAAAACTTGGAAGCGATTGCTGATGTCTATTCCGCTACTAAAGCCACCGGTCGTTATTTAGAGCTGGATTATGGCTGCCATCGTAACATTGTTTTTCCAGCGGAAGCCTCCCTTGTTGCTGATATAACAATTGGTCATGCTGTGGGCGCCACAGCTTCACTTGAGGCTGCTTTAACAGGAGTAAGATCTATTATCTTGAATCCATATGGTATAAAGGGTGAAAATGATGCATTGTATGATCAAACGGATATTGTTTACCCTTCTATGGCCACTGCATTGAAGGCTATACGCAGTTTCAGGTCAAATCCTTCTGATCATACAGGGCTTGGTGACTGGTCAAAAATAATAGATCAGTTTGATCCGTTCCGAGATGGAAATGCCGGACATAGAATGCGAAGCTTTTTGGAAAAGATTGTATTACGTGATAGCTAGTGAATCTGGCATTTTTCTGGTACTATATTACCAACGTTTAGTAGTAAAGAAGTGTCTGCTATAAAGAACAAATTTATGATTCTTTACGATACACATTTTGTAGGAAATGTTAGTTAATAAAGAACAGCAGGTTAAGAATGGTTTTATCTATTTATTACCTGTTATTAGTAGTATTCTTCCTTTTATTGCCATACCTATATTTACCAGAATCTTGTCCAAAGAAGATTATGGTGTACTAGCCCTTGCACAGGTATATGCAATATTTATTAGTGGTTTGGCAAATTTTGGAATGACAGCAGCGTACGACCGTAATTTCTTTCAATACCGGCATAATCGCCAGGAAACTGCCCAATTATTATATTCCGCATTACTTTTTGTGGTACTCAATTTTTCTCTTCTCGCAGGGCTAACTTTTATATTTAATGAAACTATGTCAAGATTGGTAATCGGTTCTACCGAACATGTGAAGCTGTTATTTTGGGCCTGTTGTGCACAGTTTTTCAGCAGTATAAGCTACTATTATTTGACTTATTTCAAGAACTCTGAAATGGCTCATAAGTTTACCTTTTATACAATAACGAGTAGCCTTATTAATCTTGCCATATCACTTATTCTTGTTGCGTATCTGCGCATAGGTGTTATTGGACTAGTATATGCGCAGTTATGCACAGGGATAATAGTCTTTAGTATATTAACTTATAAGTTTATGGCTACACTTACTCCATCATTGAATAAAACAGTATTTTTTGAGTCATTAAAGATTAGTTATCCACTAACACCCAGAATATTTTTTGGTATTATAAGTTCTCAGTTTGATAAGTATATGGTTGGTCATCTTGCCTCTATTGGGGGTGCAGGCATTTACAGTATCGGCCAGAGGATTGCATATTCTGTTTTTACCTTTATGACTGCGATTGAAAACGTTTTCTCTCCGCAGGTCTACAAACGAATGTTTGACTTGCGAGACAAAGGTGGAGAATCGATTGGTAGATATCTGACTCCGTTTGCATATATTTCTATCTTTGCTGCCCTGCTTGTGGCTCTAATTTCAGAAGAAGTTGTTTTTATATTGATTCCTGTATCTTATCATGGCGCTATTGATATTATTATTATCCTTTCTATGTATTACGGTTTTCTGTTTTTTGGAAAAATAATAGGTATACAGCTTATATTTATGAGAAAGACACATATTACTTCAATCTTGACGATGGTGAGTATAGGTCTGAACGTTGGCCTTAATATTCCCTTTATTTTGAAATGGGGTGCTATAGGTGCCGCATGGGCAACGCTTTTGGCAGGTTTGATTTCCGGTTTGATTTCCTTTGTTATTTCCCAACATTACTATGAAATCAAATGGGAGTATAAGAAAGTGGGCTTGATTTTTTCAGTATTTTTTGTTTCCGCAATCTTGATAGTATATTTAAGGAATTTACATGTTGACTATTGCTATCGTATAATATTTAAAACTATTTCAGTTGTTTATTATGTTTACATTGGTATCAAGATGGATATTATTAACATAGAAAATATATTATTAGTTAAAAATATTTTTTTGAGAACTAAATCTAAAGAAATGATATCATGATACTGTAATTCGTTGACAGTAAAAATTTCTATCAGGTGTTCTGGAAAACATTGGTATTTTTTATGCTGTTTCAAGCTTGCGTGAGACCAAAAAAGGTTTAGTCAGACAGTTCGAATTCACAAGTCTAATTAAATGATAGGAGTTTATAATGATTCC
>JBHHYW010000011.1:0-17035 GCA_046757745.1 Candidatus Scalindua sp. | reverse complement strand
GCGGCCTCTTGAATATTGCAGTAGATATGGTGGACAAGTTTATTAAAAAAGGTGTAATCGTATCTACAAAAGGCAGGCACAAGTCACAAGAACATGAATATAAGGCGCATAGATCAGGAACATATAAGAATTTCCCATTAATAATACTGGTTAATAATGGAAGCGCCAGCGCTTCTGAAATTGTTTCAGGCGCCGTCAAAGATCACAAACGCGGCCTTTTGCTGGGAACTAAAACCTTTGGTAAGGGTTCTGTACAGAGTTTGATACCAATAGAGAATAATAATACTGCCTTGAAATTGACAACAGCCAAATACTACACACCATCCGGCACACTGATTGATAAAGTGGGTATTGAACCGGATATAAAGGTAGACCTTACAAAAAAGGAAGTAAGAGAACTTTATAAGTACCTGACTATGGCCGACACTACAGACATACGTACGAAAGACAAAAAAGAGACCTTCAAGGATATCGAAGACAATGATGATGAAGGAAAATTTGCTGATGTACAACTTTCCAGGGCGATTGACGTAATGAAAGGCATAAGGGTTTATGCCAAAACGACAGGAACTGATTAGCTCTGCAAAAAGCAGATACAATCCTGAAATTATTATCCATTCCCAATAAACTCCGTTAAAGAAATTCTTCTAATGTGATATGATAATCCTGGGTATCGAAACGTCTTGTGACGAAACGTCTGCCTCTGTAGTAGAAGACGGTACAAAAGTCCATTCAAACATAGTAGCATCCCAACAAGAACTTCACACAAGATTTGGAGGCGTGGTTCCCGAAATAGCTTGCCGTGCACACACAGATACTATTATAACGGTGATTGACAAAGCTGTTACAGAGGTTAATATTAAGATTAATGATATAAACGCAGTTTCGGTGGCAAATACACCGGGCCTTATAGGCGCATTATTAATCGGGCTTACGACGGCCAAGACGTTGAGCTGGTTATTGGGAATTCCGCTTATAACGATCAATCATTTACATGCACATATTTACGCAAGTAAAATTGAACATGAAGATATTGATTATCCGGCAATCAGCCTTGTAGTATCGGGCGGACATACCTCATTATTCCTGACACAAAGTGAAACAAGGCATACACAGGTGGGAGGGACAATTGATGATGCGGCAGGGGAGGCGTTTGATAAAGTTGGTAAGATTTTAGGTTTAGGCTATCCTGCCGGGCCGGAGATAGATACTATTTCACAGAAAGGTAACGGGAAAGCAATTCTATTTCCCCGGTCTTATCTGAAGAAGGACTCTCTTGATTTTAGTTTTAGTGGAGTTAAAACGGCAGTCTTGTATCACTGCATGGGCCAGGATTCAAAGAATGCCGGCGAAATGCCTGGATTAAATGACCGGGAGATTGCAGACCTTGCGGCAAGTTTTCAGGAAGCAGTTGTTGATGTCCTGGTAAACAAAACCATTTTTGCCGCAACTAAATTTTCTGCCAGAAGCATAATCCTGGGTGGCGGCGTTGCCTGCAATTCCAGGTTAAGGCAAAGGCTTGCAGATGCTGCAAAGCAACAGGATATACCACTCTATTATCCTTCAAAGAAATTGTGTATGGATAACGCCGCTATGGTAGCAGGACTGGCATACCATAAGTACAATGAAGAGGAATTTTCGGGACTTGCGGTTGAGGCAATGCCGTAGCTTGACAGTTGTTCCCTCCCTTTCGAGAGGCGTTTACGTCCGCCCTGGCGGAAATCCAGTACTGGACTCCTTGCGAAAGCAAGGTTTTTCATGTGCTAAAATATTACTAAAATTTAGATTGAGCGATTTATTTGGTGAAATTATTGTAGCCGCAGGCTTTAGCCTGCGTTTTTTATCATTTGATGGGTTTATGACAATTTCACATAAGTTACGCAACCTTCACCCTGTTAAATGTTTTGCCATACTAATAACAATATAAAGTATTATATGCAGAGACAATCACCAACTATTGAGGGTGAAACGAGTAAAATTTATTTAACAGGGTGAAGGTTGCGGCTACTTAAGCCGCTCAATTAGATAAAAATAACAAATTCCAAATTGTACGTAGTGAGGCGCTGACTATGGACGATAACTCTATCAAAAAACTTTTAACAAAAGTAAAAAAAGGCGAACTTACAATAGAGAACGCTTTGCATAGTTTTAAGGACATGCCATACAAAGACCTGGAATTTGCCAAGGTTGATACCCACCGGACTATACGCTGCGGGTTTCCTGAGGTGATATTCTGTGCAGGTAAGACGCCGGAGCAGGTTCTCAAGATTGCCACACAGATAATTAAGAACGGGACAGGTTTATTGGCAACCCGTGCTAACGAGGAGATATATAAATGTGTTTCTCAAAAATTTAAAAAGGCCAGGTATAATGATGTGGCCGGAACAATAGTTATAAAGAACTCCCGCTCAAGAAAGAAGAAGGGTCTGATATTAATTGTAACTGCCGGTACCTCAGACATACCTGTTGCTGAGGAAGCAAAAGAGACTGCGGAAATAATGGGAAACAGTGTAAAGGTACTTTATGATGTTGGAGTTGCCGGTATACACCGTCTGCTTAGAAATAAAAAAGACATTACTGCCGCCAGGGTGATTATAGTTATTGCAGGCATGGAAGGAGCGCTTGCCAGCGTGGTGGGAGGAATGGTGGCTCGTCCTGTTATCGGTGTGCCGACAAGTGTCGGATATGGCGCCAGTTTTGGAGGCATTACTCCTCTCCTGGCAATGTTAAATAGCTGCGCTGCAAACGTTACAGTTGTAAATATAGACAACGGTTTCGGGGCTGCTTACGTTGCATCTCTGATAAATAATATAAATTAGCTCCCTCCGTTCGCTAATTTATTGCATTTTGCTGCGCAAAATTAGTTGTTATTAAAGCGCATTTATATGTTTCCGGCTTCTTTTGTCTTGCTTCCAGCAATTGAATTTATATTGCAAAACAACGGTTCTCTTTTATAATAAATGTCAGTAATACATTGTTACAAACCAATTCTAACACATTCAAATTATCTTCAAAAAGATTAACATACGCTTAATGTTAATACCAATAAATTATCTACCCAAGTAGTGACATTTTATATCTTCTTCATAACTAATAACGATTTTAAAAACACGTTTGACCGTCTCTGCTTTAACTTTCATTTATCATTGAACTATATACATGAATGTATTACTTACATTTACCGGATTCCACGATCCCTATACGAAAGGGCTTATCGAGGAAGAAGAACTGCCGGGCCCGATACTTTCCCTTCTTAATGCAAAAGTTTTTGATAAGATAATTCTATTTTCCACACCAAAAACAGAGAAATTGTTAAGGATATAACATAGTGCAATATCTTAACAATAATATTTTTTAGTAAAGATTAAATTGATGAATACGCTTCCTGATTGGGAAAGAAAATTTGAGAAAAAAATCCAAGACAAAGAACTATCAGACAGGGAATTAGCGGGAGCATTATTGTCTGTTATCCCAAGTCATGCTGAATGGGATTGTTTTCTGTCAAATGTAAAATCCGAGTGGGAAAATTGGAACAAAGAAATTGAACGGTTTCCCAATAACCTTGTAGTGCTTTATTCCGGTCTGGCTTATTTTGAATATGAATCCAATACGTTTTGGCCCCACTTTACAAAAGCAACTGGCAGCAAGCATCTTCCCTCCAACCAACAAAACGAAATAAATAGAGCTTTCTCAAAATCTGCAAGGACTCTTGGACTAAAAATACAGAAAGGAGAAAACAGGACTAATTATATTGGCTCGGCAGTATACTACATAGGGATTCCGCTTTCGTTATGGGATGGCTTTCTTGAAATCTGTGAATGGACATTATGGAGAAAGGACTGGAAAGAATTGTGTGGGGAAGAGTGGGAAGAGAATATTGGTAAACGTACTGGAAGCCTCCTTAGACTTAACAAATTTCTAACTGAAAATCGAGAAGCGGCCAGTTTCTCTATTAAAGAGCTACTCGAAGCCAGGGAGATATTAATTGAAGACGAGAATTTAACAATTGACGACATAGCTCAAGCAAGCCTGTTACGTGCTGAATATTTTGAAGAAGTTCCTGAAACCGCCGAATTTCTTCGTCCAAAAAATCCAGAATCACTTTTTCAAGATCGTGCTAAATTAATTTTTAATGAAGATAGGTATGATATAAGCCTCTTTTTACCTCCGGTTAAGAGAGAAAAACTGCCGGCCAAATGGAGTGTGGGGACGCTACATGAAGACGCTGCTTCTACGCCTGATGAAATAGTATTGAATAAGTCAGCTTTCCAAGAGCACATTATCCTAAAGCTTGAATCAGGAGGCCAAAGTGAAACGCAACGACTTCGCGGTTTAAAGCCTTGGGCACTTTTTGATTTAGAGAACAGAGGACGCCTGGTTAATTCTAACCGAAATGTATTACCATTGCGAAATTACGCCATTATTTCAAAGGAAGAGATTGAAAACTTTACCCGCAAAGGATTTGAAGAAGAGGAAAATCTTTTAAATGAACAGTTTGAACTGTCAGATGGGACTAAATGCTTTTTAACCCGTCTGTGGCCTGTTGAAAAATTTGCAGAAATTAAATTAAAACATCTTGACAAAGAATCTAAAATTAGATTTAGAAGAACGGCTAAGATTGAAGCAAAATTCTTTGTGGGAAAAAGAGAGCGTGCGGCATGGTTTACTCGCTTAGAGAAAAGGTTGAAAATCGAACGGTTACCCGTTTTATGTGTTTCAATACCCAAAGGATATTTTCATGACAATAAATCAGTGTTAAATGATACCTTCAAGGTTTCCATGGACAACAAAAAGGCAGACGGTCAATGGAAAGAACGCACAAGAAAAGTTGATAATGATATTGATTTCTATTTTTGGGAATGGAGTGAAAAACCATTCATGGAACAAACAAAGTCTGGAAGGTTTGGCGGTTTTCAGGAGCTTTCAAAATGTTTTCGCTCTCCTGATCTAAAGGGAGAACGAAACCTTTCCATTGAAGCAAGAGAGGTTAGATTCAGAGAGGAATACAATATCTATTTAGATCATTCAAAATTTGGCATGGAAAAATGCTGGAAAAATCTTCCTGGGGAATTTCTTCTCTGGTTTCTGCTTTGTCAATCAAACGAGGGTATGAAATGGGACGAGTTGATGTTGGCAAAAGACATTATCGCTCCTGAGCTTCGACTTTCATACAATTTGCTTCGAAAATATGCAGATCGTGAGTTATTATTACAGAAGGGACGCAAATGGGAGATTGCGGAATCACATGCAGTGTTAAAACGGTCTGAATTTGACAAATGTGAAATGATATTTTGCGGAGATCCTTCCCTCCTCTGGGGTTTGTACCGGAAGATGTATTATGAGACACCACAATTACCTGTGATTGAAGTTGTCGATAAAAGGGGAGATGTTCCGTACCTTCAAATGGTTTGGGATGCGAGGCAGCAAGAAATACTTGTAAGCTATTTAAAAAAGTATCATGTCAAAATAGGCAATAAATCGTGGAATCACTAACTGCTCGTTTTCACAAAAAAGTTTTTTTACCGTATCTTGACCTACTTAAAGCTCAATACCGATTTCATCCTACTTTTGAGCATGCCATGAAAATGTGGGAAAAGAAATTAACGGCAGAGGAACTTGTTAATGGTCCATATTTGGAAAAATCACAAATTTATGCGGCTGGTGAATCTTTGGAATCTCTTTCTCTTCACGAAGAAACAGTAACAACGATTCGCAAGAAGCTTGAAGAGCGCAACCTTTACAAACACCAGACAGACGCGCTAAAAATGCTTTTAGGAGGAGAGAATGCTGTTATTGCAACCGGTACCAGTAGCGGCAAAACATTATGTTATCAAATCCCGATTCTTGACGACTTAATCCGAAATCCATCATATGGCCTACGTGCAATTATAATTTATCCTCTTAACGCACTGGTAAATGATCAGCTAGAAGAATGGGAACAAATTCTTAAGGATTACCCTCAAATCCGTTTTGCTCGCTTTACCGGACAGGCCCCAGCATCTCAAGAAGATTATGAAGGTCGATTAAAGAATAAATATGAACAGCAATTACAAGATCAGGGATTTTCCCAGAACGAACTACAACGGGAAAAAAAGAGGCGTTTGGAAGAAGAACTGAGCATTAATATTCCTAACCACCTTTACCACAGAGAAGATATCCGGCAAAATCCACCGCAAATACTCATAACAAATTTTTCAATGCTTGAATACCTCCTGGAGCGCCCCATAGATGCACCTATTTTCGAAAATGCCCGTCTCAATTTTTTGGTACTTGATGAGGCCCATGCATATCGGGGAGTCCAGGCCACTGAAATAGCATTTCTGATTAGACGAATAAAAGATCGACTCGGCATAGATAAACTTACGTGCATTGCCACATCAGCAACTTTAGGAAAACAGGGTGATGCGAAAAGTGAAAGTAAAGTCCGTAAGTTTGCATCTAAGCTTTTCGGTGAAGAATTTAATGAACCTAATCCTATCTATGGAACCACAGCAGAACCTATACTTAATCAACCGTCATTCCAGCCAACTGTTGACCAATACATTAATGCCGCCAGCACTCTACGCAACGATACTCAGGCTGATATAAAACCTATTCTTGGAATAAGTATTCCTGAAAATAACATCACCGCCATACTCAGTCATGACAATAATTTATATCTTCTTAGAAAGGAAATCTTAACGAAACCCAGGCGATTAAAGGATGCATCTCAAAAGCTCTGGCCAGATAACCCGGATGCAGAAGAGGGACTGCTGGCACTGTTAGAAATTGCGTCTTTAACAAAAAAATATGATGATTCAGTGGAAGATTTATTGCCTACCCGTTTGCATTACTTTATAAAGGCTCAGGATGGGTTACACATTTGTTTGCATAAAAAATGTCCTGGTCGTGTAAACGAAAAACCTGCCTTCTTTGTTTCAAGGAAAAACGGTAAAGATACTCCTGAAGGAAACTGTCCGGAATGTCATCGTATTGATAATTGCTCAAAACTTGTAGAGGTGGTTGCTTGCCGAAAGTGTGGCTATTTATTCGGAGCATTGCAAGATTTAGGGCCTCGCCGTGCACAGAACCCGGAAAAAGGCAGCAGTGTGGATAAACCTTCCTTTGATTCTTTCAGTACTGAATTGGGCTGGGCGGCAGATTCATATTGGTCTTATTTAAGTGTTGAAAACGATCTTCCCTATCCTGCACAACCTGAAACTGATGAAGACGAAGATGACAGTTCCACTAACCTTTTTATGAAACCAGCTGAATTGCAATGGTGCATTGTCTGTGGAAAAAAGAAAGATGAAGGTGCTGGTGATAATTGTCAGTGTGAAAAGCCTCACCTGCGTAACATAAAGATATTTCACCGTCAATGTCCACACACCGGTAAGTCAAATGACTATAGCAATTTATATAGTCAGGGAAAATCATTATTAACACGTTGTCCTAATTGTGGAGCGAGAAATGCATCAGGACTCGAACCTGTACGCAGATTTCAAGAATCCGATGATGAGACAGGGCTTGCAATAGCAATCCCCTTTTCTCATTTCCAAGTCAGTTTGCTTAAGGGGAATGAGAAACAACCGCGCAAGCTGCTTTGCTTTACAGATCACCGCCAACGTGCTGCTGCTTTCCCTTCTCTATTGGAGGAAGAAACCTTTACTCATGATATGGGTAATAAGATTGTAGAAATAGTCAATAAAGCGACGAAACCAATAGACCTTATCAGGTTGGGAGAACATTTAGCTGATATTACAGATAAGGAATCAAAAGACTACGATCCTGATTTCTTCCTTCCCGTCTCTCGTTGTCCGGATGAAGAACCGGACAAAAAAGGTAAACGCAATTTTTGGATAGCTGAGACATTTGGTTATTTCGGAATACCGGATGCCGCTAGGGAGTCGGCAGAAGATTTTGGATTAGTGGCTGTGTATTATAGTATTAAAGACAATGAAAAGGCAACCTTCCATACTATACTTAAAACTTTAAAGATTACATCTCAAGAAGCGGATGCTGTCTTACAAATTCTCATTGGTTTTATGCGGCAGAGAAAGGCATTTACACTGCCGGCAGGGGTTGAACCTGATGATCCAGCTTTTGGCAGAGTTCTTGCTGATATATTTTTCGCAAAACGCAAAGAAGGTATTCACAATGCAAACGGCTGGTTGCCACGCCTTAACATGGATGGTAGCTATAAAGACAATTACTTTACAAGTTATTTGCGACGATTGTTTGGTTTGTCTCCAGATCAAATACTTACTCTTGCAGAAAATATTTGGGATTTTCTTGTATCTGAATCATTATTGATTGAAGGCAGGGGAAAAGATAGAAAAAAGTGGAAACTTGATCATGAGAGACTCCGTGTCGTGAGACCAACTATAAGATATGTTTGCAACCGTTGCGGTATTGTAACAACCTACTCTGCCAAAAATATTTGCCCGAGAAAAGAATGTATTGGTACTTTAGATATTAAACACTTTGATACTGCAAAGGAAAACATCATTGCTTTATGGATTGCGGGAAAAGGAGAATATCGATTCACCGGGTTAAAGTCTGAGGAGCACACTGCTCAGATCAGCAAGGAACTGGCAAAGGCTATTGAGGAAGAGTTTCGAGGTGAAGGCGTAAACTTACTAAGCAGTACTACTACTTTTGAAATGGGCATTAATATTGGTGATCTTCAAAAGGTATTGCTTCGTAATGCGCCCCCAACAAGCGCCAGCTACATTCAAAGAGTTGGTCGTTCCGGCCGGGGCAAAGACAAAAATTCAGTCTCTGTTACATTATGTCGCCGTACAAAATATGACGCTGATGCATGGAGTAATCCCCCTCGTATAATGTCAGGAGAAGTGCGCACACCAACAGTATTTTTACAAAATAAAGTTATATCACAGCGACATTTTAATGCAGTTGTTTTTGCAAAGTTCCTGCGGATAAAGATTTCTGGTGAACGAGTGCTTGGCGCAGTGAAACAAAAATGCCGCCTGGAAGCGTTCCTTCCTTTAGATTCGCGTAAGAGTATCCCCGAAAAATGGAAACAATGTCCTACTGCCATTTTTTTAGATTTCATAGAATGGTTGAAACAACAAGATGAGATGGATATCTTTATGACCGATACAGGGCGTTTATCAATATCTTCGATTTCGGGTTTTGACGAGGGGAAAAAATTTGCTTGTAAAAAATATGAAGAAGTATTGAAGCAAATAGTTGATGAAACGGTAGCCCTTCTGGCTGAACGCAAAAAACTCTATGACGCAGGTCGCGATAATGAGGCGGGTAGTATTGGTAATGCAATCAAAAATATTCTTGATAGTGACATTATTAATATATTGGCGAAGCACGGATTTCTACCACGTTATGCATTTCCACTTGATGTTGTAACGCTGGAGACCAGCAGAACTCGTTGGTCACGTGACGAAGATGTGGAACTGAGCCGTGAACGCGGCATCGCAATTGCGGAGTTTGCACCGGGCGCTCAGGTAATCGCACACAAAAAAGTTTTCACAAGCGCAGGCCTTTATATAGTCAGTAGAAAAGATATGCCTGATCGAAAATGGTACTTTAAATGTCCTGATAAAAGTTGTGAAAGAATACAGACTGGATCAACACTGGATTCCTTAAAAGGACATTGTCCCATGTGTCAACGATCAATCACAGCACAATATATTAAACCGTTTGTTGAACCTTTTGCGTTTAGTGTACGGTTTGACCAGAAAAGCGGGGGAGCTGCAAGACATAGGAAAAGCACACTGATTCGCCAGCGCCAGAGTCTCACACATTTTATTGATTCTGTCGATGAGACTGACTTTAAGGACTTTAGATTATTCCATGTAGCGTTAAAAGAAAATGGTAAATTCTTCCGCTACAACCTTGGCCCGGAAAATAAAGGTTTTGTATTATGCACAGAATGTGGATTTAGTGCGCCATATCGTGATTACAAAGCAAATACAAAACATGAAAAGCTCAGAGTGTTTTCAGGCACAAAGTATTGCAGGAACGAAAAGCTTTCTTCAAAACCAATCGCTTATGGTCACGGATTCTATAGTTTTTGCCTTGTTATACGTCCGTCTTCATCTCCTATACCGGTGGAATCGATGGCTTTTGCATTGCAAAAAGGATTATGTATTACTCTTGATTTAGAAACATCAGATATAGGCGTCTCATGGCGATGGTTAGCCAGTAAAAGTACTAGAACAGGCGCTGAAATCATACTTTATGATTATACACCTGGAGGTTCAGGGTTTGTGAAAGAAGGGTTTGAAAATTGGGAACAGGTCGTAAAAGAAGCGCAAATAGTATGCGAAAACTGCAATTGCGAAAAGGCTTGTTATGACTGTTTAAAAAATTATGGAAATCAATCTCACCACGAAAATTTAGATCGCAATACCGTCAAACGTTTTTTGGAATGAAAATGAAAACGCATGAATTGGGCTTTTAAATTATGTTTCTTTAACAACAACTCTATAACGATAGTATTTCTAGCAAAAATTATATCTATTGCGCATCCTTTTAACAAATTGTTTAATGGTCTTTGCTCCTTTTTTTACAGTATCAGGGTGTGCCGAATTTTCATAAAAATTTTGATGTAAAGCATCCGCTATAAGAATAGTATTGTTAATGCTTTCGTCTTTTAATTCTCTTGCAATTTGTGCCAAAAAAAACTTTATTCCTTCATGTGTCTTGATTGTCTTATTTCGTTGTGATGCAATTGCTTTGGCTATTGTGACCATTGCACCCCATGACTTTTCTGAAGCTTGCACATAGTCACCCGTTCTCAGGTATTCGTCTGAATCGTTTATGTATTTATTATTAAGATCCAGATATTTTTTTAATTTCCCATTTGCTTTCATATTTTGTATTTTAGTATTGTATTATTTCCTTGTCAATTTATTTATTAGACAATTTTAGATCTACAAAAATCGTATGGTTCAAGTAAAAAAACTGCCCAAATTAACTCCCAGGAAAAACAACACACACAAAGGTATCTATGGACGTGTGTTAGTGCTTGCCGGTTCTCCCGGCATGACAGGCGCCGCATATCTCTGCTCCAAAGCTGCGTTGAGGAGCGGATCAGGTATCGTTACATTGGGTATACCTGAAAGCCTGAATCCCATAATGGAAGTAAAGCTTACGTGCGTGATGACATATCCCTTGCCGGAGACAAAGGCATCTACACTGTCTAACAAGGGTCGAAAGGAAATCCTGAAATTATGTGAATCACACGATGTTGTAGCTTTGGGTCCCGGCCTTTCTCAACAACCGGAGACAAGAGAACTCATCCTCTGGTTAATAAAGAACATAGAATGCACTATGGTAATTGATGCCGACGGGCTTAATGCGTTAGCGAATAATGTGAATGTATTGCACAAGATAAAACAGAACGTAGTATTAACACCTCATCCGGGAGAGATGTCACGCTTAACAGGTCTTCGTTCAGCAAAGGATGTGCAGAAAGAGAGACTTAACACTACAACGCAGTTTGTTCAATCTATTCAAAAGAAGTTAAAAGGAGAAAAGAAACTCGTTCTGGTATTAAAGGGCGATAAAACTATAGTTGTTGATTATGGGAGAATATACGTAAACCGTACAGGTAACCCCGGTATGGCAACGGCCGGCGCCGGTGACGTCTTGACAGGAATTATTGTATCATTAATCGGGCAGGGGTTTGATGTATTTAGTGCTTCACAGCTTGGTGTATACATCCACGGTCTGGCAGGAGATATTGCAGCAAAGAAGAAGGGAGAATTATCAATGATTGCTTCCGACATAATTGATTACCTGCCTGACGCATTCATAAAATATAAAAAGGAGAAAAGATAATGGCTTTATCGATCGAACAACTTGAATCATGGGAAAAAGAGGCGGGGATTCACTTTGATAAACTTGAAGAAGTAGACGAGATGATCCATAGAAAACTGGTGGACAGAAATCTTGCCAAACGAATGGGTACAGTCGCAGATGATAATATACAGATACTGATATCAAAGCTGAGGGACTCCCTGGAGGACTCAGATATATCAGGAATATGTAACGTGCTGGACCAGATAAAGAGAAAAGAATCCGATAATGATATAAAGAACGGACTGGAGAAGATGGTCGGGGACAAAGGCGGCGATGATGGTGTAATAGAAATGATTAAGAGCTATGACGGCCACATACTCATGCTTGCAATGCAGATTATAAAGAAATTACTAAAGTAAAAGGGGACAGGCTACTTTTTGGAATAAATATGGTGTGAATAATTGGGTTAAAATGGTATCGAACGAAAAGTAGTAGCTTGAACCGAAACGTTTAGGTTCAATCAGCATGATTGAACCAGCAAATGGTTTTCTTAACAGGATTGGTTCTGATTTACTAATAGCAGAAAAAGAAGTAGCGGAAGGCTTCAGCCTTCCAGTTTATTAACAAAGTTTTTGATCACTTCGAAATATTCATCCCCACCCACAATATGTGTGTCGTTATGCCCGGCTCCGGGGATGGTGTAAAACTCCTTGGGTTCATTGGCTGCCTCATACAGTTTTCTTCCGTGTTCAAATGGAACAAGTTTGTCCTGGTCGCCATGCATGACGAGGATCGGTACTTTTATGTTTCCTATCTTTGAAAGTGTGTCGTATTTTGTCTGTAACAAAAGACGAACAGGCAGGAATGAATAGAGCTTCTTCCCCATCTCCAGTATAGACGTAAATGGAGTTTCGAGAATCAGGGCACGGCATTTCTCTTCTAAGGCAAGTTCAACGGCTACTGCACTGCCAAGCGAACGGCCAAAGAAGATGATCTTTTCCTGATTTATATCTTTTCGTGAATGCAGATACGCAAGGGCTGCCCTTGCATCGAGATATGTACCCTCTTCTGTTACCTTTCCCTCGCTTCTGCCGTATTGACGGTAGTCAATAATAAAGACGTTTACCGGCACTCTTTCATATATCATCTTTATGTTATCAAGCCTGCGGTTTATGTTGCCTGCATTACCGTGAAACCACAGGAGTGTGTGCCTGCCCGTCCGGCAGGCGGGCAGGTCAACATCGGCGGAGGATTCCTTTCCCGGGACGAACCAGCCGTTCAGGTTCAGGCCGTCCTCTGTTCGAAATGTAACATCATCATATTCAATGCCGTAAACATCAGGCGTTGCACTATCGTTACTTTTGTCCGGGTGGAAAATTAATCTTTTTTCTATGAATCTTGGGAAAATCATTATGAATAATATAATTAAGAGTGAATATATTACAAATCTTTTCAACATTATAAATTAGTGCAGCTTATTAACCTCGCCACTGCGAGTCCCACACAGGCAGGGGAATCCCTTTTGTTTGTTTTGTGTTATGCGTTTAATTAAGTATGGCGTCCCTCAGTTACGTATGGGAATTAAACTGTTTGCCCGCTCTTTCGATTATTAACGATCTTTAATTGCAATCCATATCTTTGCTTAATCTTTGTGGCATTTTCTTTGATCATTTTTACCCTTTCTTCCATTGTCATCTCTTTAGTTTCCTTATATATCTCATCTTTCCATGACCATACTTCTTTTAATGACTTATCAATCTTCATCACTAATTACCTCCATAGGATTTACTATTTCTATATGTTTAGTGTATCCTTCCTTCAAGTTTATACCATTGATTATTTCCATCTTGCGTAAGTTCGCAAGATGTCTATTATTCCAGGTAATAAGCGCATCCATTTCATACACAGTAGCCACAGCAACATGAATGGCATCTTCCACTTTTACCTCGGGAATAATTTTGGAAAAATATGACAAAAGTTTATTTGCTATATCATTGTCTTGATCGTGGAAAATGAAAACAAACCTCACCTTATCAGCATCTTCTGGCACATAAAATGGGCCATATTCTTTTAATCCGTTATAGACGTTGGGTGATTTCTGCTCATCCTTAAAACTCAATAAATTACTTTCGCGTGATGTCTTGAATAAGTCATGTTTGGGGACAGGCATTAACTGAGAGTGAGGAAAATTAATAAAATCTTCTATTGTCTTCTCAAACAGGTATTTCTTTGCGAATTCAATAATTCCTTGATGAAAACCAAGATAAGGATTCTCCCGCTTATACCCCTTCTTATACAGTGGAAAAATCTCATTCAATGTTTTTGAACTCATCAGATAAAAATTATCCTCATTAAAACCATCCGCTTCCTTAAAGTCAGTAAAATAACCTACCCTATTACAAAATACGATGCGCTTGACGTTATCAATAGGTGCTTGCTCTTTAAATGTTGAATAGGGCAATATTGTATGGTAAGTAGTGCGTCCCTTTGAAACAATAACTCCAAATCTCTTTGTAGACTCCCAATATTCGCACCGCACAGAGAAGGTTTTCAGCCGTTGAAGATTAATATTATTTACGTTTTCTGTCCCATCCTTTTCAAAAACCTCAATTGCTCCAATAAAATTACTCCTCAAAATCAAGCCTTGAATAGCTGAGAAATACCCAAACAGTATTTTATTAATGTATCTCTTTGTAATATTCAAGTCTTTATTTGAGTCAATTGACACCCGCTTTGATCCTCTGAATTCCTGAAAACTCCAAAATTGTTCATCCATTTGAACAATCGTAGCTTCATGCAATCGATTCAATTGATGACTCATGAATTCATTGTGCTTTTCCTCTGGCTTCTGACTTGAAACATAAAAAGGAATATTTGCACCTACAACTTCCAGAGGGAAAAAATTAATCTTGATGTTCTCTGTATTTTTCATAAATATACCTGTTAATAATGGTTTAACAGCAATTCATTCTGTGGCTCCTTAGTCTCCTGCAATTTTCTGTAACTGCTCTATCGCATCTTGCAAATCATTCACAAGTTTACTTGCGATGATATCCGGCTCGGGCATTATATTCTTTAAAGGTTGCTGTCTCTACTATATTCTAAGATCCATTTTTTAATTCTTTTGTGGAATTATCCTCTCCCCAAACTTCCGCTAAAATTTCTTCAATTACTTTTAAATCTGTATCTGTGGCTTCGTTAATATTAGGCATATTAATAAATACAAGTTGTTATTCTTCTTCAATCTCAGGTGGCAAGGAAGGCAATAGTGGTTTGATTAACTCAATTAGTTCGGGTACTCTTTTTTCAGCAAGCGCCCAGATGCGGTCTTGTTTTATTTCTCCGTATTCATGAACAATGACATTCCCCTGGGCGATTATCAAATGCCAAGGAACCTCAGGATGTTCTCTCTTAAATGTCTCCGAGACATTTTTTGCTGATTCTCCGATTATTTCGATACATCTCTCAACAGCAAGCTGTAGTTTCCTGTCCTTTAAATAGGAGTTATAATCTAATCCAGATGTGAATTTAAGAATTGTACGGGCATAATCCAGTATGTCCCAAAGATATGCAGCGTCCCGGTTTTCAGACTGCATAAATGACCTCTTTTGAACGTAAAATTGAATACCTGCGAAACGGATTACGTAATGCGGCCTTTTCGACCAAATCTACCTCACGCCCAAAGATATCCTTTAGTTCATCCTGCATACAGACGAAGTCAAAGAGGTTCCATTGTGCATCTTCTGAGAAGCTTACCAGTATATCGATGTCACTATCCGATCGGAAATCCCTGTGCAAAACAGAGCCAAAGAGGGCAAGTTCTATGACCTTCCATTTACAGCAGAAATTTGCTATCTTTTGTTGAGATATCTTTATATTGCGTTTTACCATTCTCTATAATTCTAATAGCTGGAAAATATCTGCCTGTGATTCTATTTATACAGCATTTTACGTTTATTCAAGAAAATTTCAACTATGACTTTTGATTTGAATGTGACAAATATATCAATGTCGCTCTCAGGCTGGAAGTCATGCCGAAGTACTGATCCAAATAAAGAAAACTCACGGACCTTCCACTTTCGGGAAAATTCTGCTATTTTTTCTTTTGGAATATCTATGTTTATCCTGTTCACTTTGTATCTCTATAATTTTCAAGCTCTCAATGCCCCGATCATCTACAATATTAACATCAGCACGCTGATGTTTTCTGTTTTATGATACTTTGGAATAATTCTACTGCATTCGAGTAGGAAAGACAAGATAGGAATACAATCTCTATCCTTCTGCTATGCTTACTTTGCTATGATCTCCTCTGTGGTTGTGAAAACAGTGCCAGCGTCTTTCATCTCCTTAAGGGCTTTTTCTTCTCCTTCTTTTGTGATTGCTTTTGTTGCATCCGTAACCAGGGAAACATCGTAACCACGTTTTAAGAATCCGAGAACAGCCGCCTTTACACAATAGTCTGTTGCAACTCCAAATACTACGTAATTATGTGCATCCAGTTTTTTCGCGATTTCGTCTGTGTTAATACTTTCGAAGATATCAAAAGACTGGCTTTCAACGATTATCTGTTCGTGATCCAGCATGGATTTTGTGATATCCTGTTCTACATTTTCAATGATGATATTATCTTTACAAGTGCTGGCTTCAATCTTTTGGTTGCCGGGGGTGTCTTTTACACAATGGGGGGGGAAGAGTTTAAACTCCGGATCATCAGCCTTGTGTGCGTCTGTTGAAGACAGTATTTTGATTTTATGCTCTTTTGCATAGTCAAAGAGTTTTTTTATGTTATCGATTATGTCTTCTGCGTCCGGGACGTAAAGAGCACCATTGGGATTCATAAAATCAAATTGAGTGTCTATGTCAACGAATACAGTTTTATTATTCATAATATTTCACCCTGCTCTCGCATGGAATCCGGTTTTTTTACTGTTCGACAGTTCTACTGTTGAACACGAAAGATTGTAAGAGTTCTACTCTTTCATGGTTATCTACTCACTCGCAGTAGCAGTAGAACTGCTTTTGTTTTATGTGTCCGATTGTAGAACAATCGGACAGTGTGTTTCCCCCTCTCTTTCGGCCCGCCAGGTCCAGCCGTTCGGACGGGGAGGAATCCAATGTACTTCTGGATTCCTTGCAAAGCTGAGATTAGCTCTGTGAAAGCAAGATTAAACCCTGTCTATAGCGATTTATCTTTTTTCTAATTCATCACGTAGGTAGAAAAGGCCGATTATGGTTTTTCCATCACAGATTTCTCCATTCTTAATCA
>JBHHYW010000010.1:0-18026 GCA_046757745.1 Candidatus Scalindua sp. | reverse complement strand
CAGTAAATATGTTACAAAAATTCCATCACCCGAATTTTTTACAGCGTCAAAATTTCTTAAATTTACTGCCCTTTGTAAATACTTAAACAAGGGAGCTTCGTGGGGTTCTTGAATATAGAATATACTTGGCAAGTCGAAATATTAGATTGAAAGCATACCACTATAACACGACCTTGGAGAATATAATATGATGGTGCAATTACAAAACGACAGAACAAATCGGGGGACACCATACCTATTATTTATATTTTAAAAATGATTCGCCTCAACAACAAGAAACTCCCTCTTTCTCTGAGGGTCTACAGGTGTATGGCGCATTTACATTAAATATAGTAAACTGTCCAGTATAGGGCGGATTGCTTAATTTTTCTGCAGTATCTGTACAGACCTCGACAGTTTCGTTTCTAGGAAACAGATGACCTTTTTATCCGTTATTGCCTTATGTGGCCTATAGTAATTTCTTTGAACCGTACTTCAATAATAGCAAGATAATCGGAAATAAAGCTTACAACTGATTCCATTCCACCAGTGTGATTTCACGTTCTAAAAAATCTTCGGCTTCACGAATCATCATCTTGAGTTATGGAACAGAATATTCAGAATTTGAGGGAATGGTTAAACGGTGTTTCTTATGTAATTACGGGTAAAGGATGGTCTAACTTCAAACCAAGCAGGAGTCAATCCTCCAGGACAGAACGTAATTCATCCTGGCAGATACGAAGCGTATTACCAAATGCAATAACCCCTTTACATGAAGTAATTCGGCCACTAAAAGAAGTTTCTTCCAGCTTGTCGTACACTGCCTGTTCCATAGCCTGTTCAATATATTCGCTTAAAATATAATGTTTTGTCATTTCATAAACTCACAATAAATGGTTTTTTTCTAAGAACCCCATAGACTCTATAATAAACTCCCGTATTGATTTTCTATTATCAACAAATATGTGCTTATCAGGATCGCCAAAAGGATGACAATGGTATTTACCACCTTCAGAATCGTATCCATATAGTCTCCTCCTTTTGAAAACAAGGGCAAGATTAAGTTTGTCTTTTGTTGTATTTCCATATATTTGTATAAAAAGTTCACTATCTATAAACACCTTCATATTAACAATATTATCAGTTCTGTCTATCTCAATAAATTCAAGATTGTATTCATCAGCTATAGCCTTCGCATTTTCAACAAGATCGTTAATCTCCACCTGAAATGTCCTTCAGCTTTTTTTTAACCGTTTCGATACCATCAATTGCAAGTTCCCATTCCTGGGCATCTGATTCGACCTCAAATGTATAATTTTGTTTCTCTACAATATTTGCTTTTTGAAAGCTTACAAAGTCCATATTATACTTCTTTTTGTAGAAATCATCTGTCTTCCTATAACCTGTAAGCTTCCTTACGAAATCCCTTCGCAGGACTTCTTTAAGCTCATCTTCAGACATTTCATCAATTTGTTTTTGCAGAGTGGGTTTCATTATTTGCACCTCCTTTTGTTAAACCGTTAACACCATCTTTCATTTATAAAATATATTTCTAAAAAAAGGATAGTCTGATTAAAAGTCGTAAGTATATGTTTTATAATAATAAAGAACGGTATTAGTCAAGGAAAAATAATAAACTATTGTAGTAAAAAGAAAGTTTAAGAATGTGCTAATAGTATAATTCGCATATTATTTAACAACAAGGAACTCCTTCCTCTGAAGGACTGCAACTATACGATGCGGCATTATCATCATCAGCATTAAGTATAGTAAACTGTCCTGCATACGGGAAATTACTTAACTTTGCTGCCGTATCTGTGCATACCTCGACAGGTTCGTTTCTGGGAAACAGGTGGCCTTCTTCATCCGTTATCGCCTTGTATGGGCCATGATAAATTGCCTTCTGCCCAATGTACACACAACTCTCTTTCTTTTCAAACTTGTATCCGCGCAATGTCACGGAATAGAATGAGTATCCCTCCACCTCTTTCCAGAACACCTTCGACAATGTTTGAAGTCCATAAAAACCGGCCTGTTCAAGATAGGACATAAATTCATCCCCGGTCAGTGCACCGCTGATACACTCACCCCATAGTTGCTTGTTAAGTTTAAGATGTTGGGGTGTCTCTACCTGAGAAACAATATCAGAAATTACAATCCTCCCGTGATCTTTCAGTATTCGCCACATCTCATTAAAAACAGCTTTTTTATCAGGTGATAGATTGATGACACAATTCGACGTAATCAAATCAACTGTTCTAGCTTCAACCGGAATATCTTCCAGGAATCCTTTTCTGAACTCTACAATATCGTAGCCAAGATTTTTTGCCACCAGATGTCTGTTTTCGTTGGCAACCTTCAGCATCTCATCCGTCATATCAATTCCATAAATCTTCCCAGTAGGGCCAACTTTTTTGGCAGCAATGAAGCAGTCAATCCCTGCACCTGCTCCCAGATCAACCATGATCTCTCCCTCTGAAACCTTTGCAATCGTAGTCGGACTCCCGCATCCATAAAACCTGTCCAGTACTTCCTGTGGGATATGGCTTGTATCTTCCTGAGAATTCTTTGTCGGGCAGCACAATTCCTCCTGAGGTTCTTCCGCCGCCTTGCCGTAAAATTCACGTACAATACTCCTGGGTTTATCAACATCAAAAGAGAGCACACAGTTAGAGTGGAGAGTATGCACAGAGTTTGGAGTTTGGGGTTCGGAGTTCAGAGTTCCCATTTCGTAATCCGGAATCTCCGATCCGCAATTGAGAGCACCCTCACCCATCGATCTTAAGACAGTAGGAGCGCTGAACCCAGTTTTTCTATCCATCATCTTTTTCCTCGCCTCGGCAAGTTCAAATATTACATTCTTTGTTATCTCCTTATGCAAATCACAATAAGGGTCCAGGGCATGTATGCCGATGTCGGAAGGAAATTTATCAGTCTCCAACTTGAACCCGTTCTCTGAATAAAAAAATGAATGTTCAATGTCACCACCTCCGCATATAAATTTTATATGACATTCCCTGCACTTTCCCTTATTCTGAAGTGTTGCATTTCTGAATGCCTTGCTCATATTACTGTTATCCCAGATTTCCCTGAGCGGACTATCAAGAATGCTTCCGCATTTCAGGCCTTCGTAACCGGCAAATGAAGCGGACGGATAAACATCTCCGTTTGAATATACGCATAAGCTGTCATAACATGCATTCCCCAAATCATACCGTGTGCCCCTGTTGCTGTTTGCCCTGAGTTTGTATGAGTCATAGTTGTCAACTGAAATACCTGATTCGTCCGCAACCGCCTTTACTCTTCTTGTTACCTCAATCACCTTATCTATCGGAGGAATGGAATTATTACCATTATCGGTTATCCGGCCTCTCTTGTGTGCCCACAGAAGATGATGCGTCTTTACCCCTAACAGTGCAAGCAGCTTTGTAGTTTCCTGTATGTCTTCAATATTGCTGTTTGTAACTACCGTCGTTACCGTTGGTAAATATTCTGCTTCAACAATTTCCTTTATCCCTTCAACGATCAGATCAAAACTGCCTTTACCCCTTAAGGGGTCATTGATCTCCGGCCTTGAACCATCAAGGCTTATCTGAATCTTTAAGAGTTCTTTATTACATTTTTGTAGCCGTTCTACTGTTTCTCCTCTCAGGAGGGTTCCATTCGTGAGTATTATCAGCTCAGATTCTTTATGGTTGCAGACATAATCAATAAGTTCAAAAATGTCTTTTCTCATGAAGGGTTCTCCGCCGGTAAAGAAAAAACGCGATGTTCCCAATATCACAGCCTCATCAATTACCCTTTTAATGGCTTCTGCTGAAAGGCCTTTATCTTCGTTTGGAGATGAATTTACCAGGCAATGTGAACATGTCAGATTGCACGAATTGTTTGTATGTATCCACAACTCATTGAGTTTGTATGCGTGAATAAAGCCTGCACGCCCGGCGTAATCGACCTTCTTTACAGGTTCTGATGTCAGGAATTTAGACCTTATCAAATCCTTTAAAAACGTATGAACCTCCAGCCATGCCTTAGTGTCGTCCACATCAAAATTGTCTGCATAGTTGTGCATCAGGCCCTTAACGTTTTTGCAATTCTTAATATCGTCCATAATCTGACTGCCCCTTTTATCCGTAATAATCCAGTTCGGCATTTCAGGGTCTAAAAACAGGTGAAGGAAGTCTTGTTCTATATGATAATAATCAGGTACGTAAAAAACAGATTTTTCGTTTATTTCCATTTTAACTTCTGCCTCCGATAAGATTTCTATTCAACCAGAATGGATGCAAAGCAAATTTTTTCTTTACCAGCCATCCATAAATTAACAGGCCATAAAAAGGAAGGTATTCCGGCAGCTTTAACCAGTGTACTTCCTTCCATACCGATTCATTGTTATACCATATCATTTTGGAAAACAGTTCATGATTCATGAAGTAATAACAGACAATAGTTCCGGTCAGGACAAGCCATGCCCGGTTTTTATTGAAACAGAGAAAGGGGACTATCCATGTCAGATACCATGGATGCAGTGTTGGCGCTAATATTAAAAAAACGCCGATAGATAAAAATGCAAACCTTATAATAGAATCGTTTCTATTAATGTCCCGTTCAACAAAATGTGTATTTAAATGTTTTTTATATAAATATAAAAGCACAGAGCCAAAAATTATAGCTGTTATTATCTTAGATACCAGGGGCGAGCCAAGGCAAAAACAGGAAATCAGAAAATGAGCAGAATCATTAAAATGGTATTGTGTCCCAAAGTAGAAAAGGGTGGAAAACAGGCCTTTTCCGGCGCCAACATAAGGTAAATACAAAACGGTAATAACGGAAAGCAATGCTATAACATATTTAAGCCTTTTACCCGGAATCAGTCCCGAAATCATGAAGGGAGCAATAATGATGAATACAAATTTAGACATTGCCGCCAGGCCAATCAAAATGGCAGACCTCAAATTCTTTCTAATTGCACAGAGGTACAACGCAAGTATGACAAGGAATATCTGCAGGGAATCACCATGGCCCCTTCCCGCAAAACTTATAAGGATTAACGGACTCCATGCGTATATCAACACATTAACAGAATCTTTCCCCATTACGCCCAAAAACCTCAATAATAAAAATATCGAAAGTACATCAAAAAGCAAAAAGAGAGACTTCATTGATATAAAAGAATGTGAGACATAATCTGCTGCTGCAAACACCATAAGCATGAGCGGCGGATAGATTGTAGAGAGATGTTTATGATTAATACCGGAAAAGAACTTGTCCCTGAGATATTCCAGGCCGGAAGATTCCGGTGGATGGGAGTAAGGGTTAATCCCGCTCAATTGTAATTTTCCTTCCCATAAATAACGATGCATATCATTTGACGGAGTCATGGGTAACAGCGTAAAGCGAAATATTAACGAAAAAATTATAATAACCCAGAGAATCTCCCTTGAACTATTATCATCCTGTTCAGAAATCTCTCCATTCCTTGAAACATAAAACAGAGCAAAGATATACGCAATAAAGGAGGCTGTATATAAAAAAGCAAAACAGGGAATATTCTTTTTTATATCTCCTATGAAAGCAATTGCAACGCACAGAATTTCGATAACAATTCCTGTAATGATTATGGTAATCAGTCTTTTATTCATGGTATCTACTCTGTATCATATGGAATTTAACTGAAACTGACCACCCCTCTTTCCCCTCCTTCGCAAGGAGGGGAGGAAGGGGAGGTTTTTCATTTGATATAGAGTGAATACCATTTACGGATGAAAAACTTCAGTTTCCGGATAATAATCTGCCCAGACAAACCAGTAAACGGACAGAAACCTAACAGGTCGAAGCGTTTTGCCCTTCATGCCGCCTTTTATGCCAATCCCGTTCTCCAGATCCCATGTAGTGTTTGTTGTGTTGTCTGTCGAATAATCCATATATTTCTCAAAATCAATTACGTGTTCGTCAACCTTCCTATCATATACCATAATAGTGCCGGTCTCATTATTTCTATAAATAAGCAGGTTCATGCCCTGAAATTTATCAGTAACTATTTTCGTATTGTTAAACAAGCTGAAAGGATATGCCTTGTATTTATCATTTACTTCTATACCAATAATGTTTGTCTTAATACCTAACCTTTCATCTATATTTTTGGTAGGATAAATGCCGGTATCCTCCCTTTTGTGATAGTCTGCATAAACGTCATAGCCAATTGTCCTTGAACCATGATAAGACAATACCAGGGTGTCCGGATGCAATGTTTTCCATGCACCCCATGATGTCTTTTGGCTTCCCGGGATATTATTCAGTTTCCTTCCTGTTAATTCTCCATCTATCGCCTCACCGTAAACAATGGGCCAGAGGGATTCCGTTTCATAATCAAACATTACAAGTGTATTCTTAAGTAATTTCCCGGAAACTCCGAATGTATAATCTTCACCACCAATTTCCCTGTTATACACAACCGCAAGATTAGCAAGCGGGCACCAGGTAACGGCAAAAGCATTGTCTCCTATTTTATCATTTACTATTTCATGATGATTCAGGAGATAAATGGCATAGGCGCGATTCTCGCCATTAATAGTCACGCCTACAACAGGTTCATTGTCATCAAGCCCCGCTTCACCTGCAGATACAAATTCAGGATTCTTTATAGCAGGGATAGCATCACGGGGAAGCACATATTTTATCTCATCTTTTTTTTGTAAAATAGCAGTACTTGCCCAACATAAATTGACCTCAGGGGCTAATATACACAACAGGAAAAAAAGTGGACACATCCCATTTATCTTTACATAAAATAGAAGCCTGATAATATTTCTCTTGCATAAATAGTGAAGCAGAGTTTTGAAAATAAGCAGATAGTAGATAAATGGGATGTGTCCCCTTTTTTTGATCAGCATTTTATTTTCTCACTAAACTTCTGAAAAAGAGAAAGCGTGCCGACGTAAAGAAATCCGATTGCATACATCAGTAGAAAAGGCCCAAAGACAAATTTCTTATTGCTCGTATATTGTATAAATCCTATAAAACAATATGCGCTTAAGAGTATTTCACTGATAAAGAATACCTGCAATGGCAATGAATAGTTTTTTACCAGTATGTTCCTGCCCCGCTTGATTACACCGTACTTGGGCGTCCTGATAAAATCACTCTTGATGTTCAACAATGCTTCAAGTACGGCTTTTGTGTTATTAATGGCAATACCACACCCTATAACCATAAGTACCGGTATAAACAGGCATCTTTTCTGCCAATCCTTATAACCCCTCTTCTGCGAAACTATATAAAGAAATGTAGGCGCAAATGCCCCCATAAATATTAGAAACATAAAGATTATCATTGTTAAAGAAATTGACATGCTGCTTATTTGCACCTTTAACAAGAGTATGAGAGGAAAGGATAACAGGGCGAGTATAATCATCATTGGGTGTACCATATACTGGTTCAGGTGAATAAATGCCTCTACCTTTTTTATCAGACTTTCATTCGTCTTGAATACTTGAGGTAAAAGCTTTTTGGCGGTCTGAATCGAACCCTTTGCCCATCTATGCTGTTGAGATTTATAGGCGTTTATGTCTACTGGTAGTTCTGACGGCGCAATAACGTCGAACAGGAACTTAGTATTCCATCCTTTTAATTGAGCGCGGTATGATAGATCCAGATCTTCAGTCAAGGTATCAAAATGCCATCCTCCCGCATCAATAATTGCCTCCCTTCTCCATATGCCTGCAGTTCCATTAAAATTCATATATAATCCATTCCAGGCCCTGGCGCCCTGCTCGATAATAAAGTGTCCATCCATTCCAATGCTCTGTGCTATTGTCAGAAGGGAGTAATTCCGGTTTATGTGCCCCCATCGTGTTTGAACAAGGGCAACCTTTGGCCTTTCATAAAAGAAGGGAATAGTTTTATAGAGAAAATCTTTATCCGGTACGAAATCGGCATCAAAGATTGCCAGAAACTCACCTTCGGCTTTTTCCAAGCCCAGGTTCAATGCCCCTGCCTTAAACCCATTTCTATCTTTTCTAATAATATGCTTTATATTGAATCCCATCTCCCTGTATTTATTAACCAGATCAGATATCATGCCCTTTGTTTCATCATTAGAATCGTCCAGTACCTGTATTTCATGAAGTTCCTTCGGGTAATCAATATCTACGACTGACTTAATTAAACGCCCTACCACATGCCTTTCGTTATATACCGGTAATTGTGTAGTAACCTTTGGCAGCCTATCTTTGCTGCGACTTGACCAAAACAGTTTAAGGAATTCCGTATTTTGAGATGTTTCTTTTTTGCTTTTCCTCAGGAAAAGATAAATCATGTAATAGTTGTTCATGCCATAAAGAAACAGCCATAAAGCCGCCGGGCAATATAAAACGAGAATTATTATTAAAAACATTTTATCCATAATTGTTGATTAGTTTTCGGACTTGTATATTGTAAGGGCGTATTGCCATACGCCCCTACAACGTAAGATTTTCGCCAGAGGCGATCTGCCTCAGGCACGACTTCTTCGTTCCTTCTCAGGATGACGTCACACTCATAT
The DNA here is from genome assembly GCA_046757745.1 of Candidatus Scalindua sp. GTDB lineage: Bacteria > Planctomycetota > Brocadiia > Brocadiales > Scalinduaceae > Scalindua. The sequence goes on along the minus strand of JBHHYW010000010.1, from coordinate 9,505 downwards.
GGAGTCGAAGTGTGTTCAACATTCACAATATTCGTTACTTAGATAGTCTTTGGTTTGCTGCTTGTCCGGATTGGTAAACAGCTTTTCTTTAGTTCCCACTTCAATCACTTGCCCTTCACACATAAATACTAAATAATCCGCAATTCTCTTCGCTTGGACTATGTTATGTGTTATAAAAATTATTGTATAGTATTCTTTCAGTTGCAACATCAATTTTTCTATAGCATAGGTTGACACAGGATCTAAAGATGAGGTTGGCTCATCTAAAAGAATGACAGTTGGTTTTACTGCCAATGTTCTTGCAATACATAGTCTTTGCTGTTGGCCAATGGACAATGTTGTTGCTTTCTCATGTAAACGATTGGAGACTTCTTTCCACAAAGACACTGCATGTAAATTTTCTTCGATGATTTTAAGTTTTTCGTGCTTTGAAAGTTTTTTCAGATATTTAACGCCAAGTAATGCATTTTCGTAAACGGATTTAGGGAATACACAAGGTTTCTGAAAAACCATCCCTACCTTTGTTCTCAAATGATTCACATCAACATCTTTATGATAAATACTTCGTCCGGGAATGTGTCCATTAAAAAAAACGCCTCCTTGATGTATAAAGCCGTCTACATCATCATTAATACGATTAATGCTTCGAATCAGTGTTGATTTTCCACTGCCGGAAGGACCGATTATACAGTTTATGCTATTTCCCCGAAATCCAACACAAACATCTTTCAATACATGAAAATCGTTGAACCAGGCATTAAAATCTTTAATCTCAACTATAATGTTTTCTGGTTCTTCAAACACTTTTTCGGAATATCTTAATTTGTTAACTATTTTTATCATCTTTGACTGACAGGTCTTAAACTGATCCTGCTAAACAATGCTGAAATACTAAAAATAAAGACTATGGTAATTAATATTAAACTACTTCCCCATGCATTTTGTAGCGCTAGTGGATTTGTAGCTTGTTGCGAGAGGATTAGTATATGCGTTGGTAACGTAGTTACAGGTTCTAATAGTGAACCGGGAATTTCCACACCCGAAAAAGCGGTGGCAATAAACATAATGGGAGCCGTTTCCCCAATCGCCCTTGCTAATCCGATCAACAAGCCCGTAATTGCACCACCTATCCCCTGAGGAATAATTACCTGGAGGATGACGTGCCATTTACTTAACCCCAGCGCCTGTGCAGATTCCCTATAGATTTTTGGGATGCTGTTTATGGATTGATATGCCGCCAACATAATAGTGGGTAGAATCATTATAGCAAGGATTATTGATCCCACAAACCAGGAAATACCGGTATTCAAATAATGAACGAAAAAGATAAGTCCGAATATTCCAAAAATGATAGAAGGTATACCATTCAACCCATAAATTAAAATGCTGCTCAATTTTAAAAGATAACTATTCTTTAAGTATTCACTTTTAAATATAGCTGTTCCAAGCGCAAGGGGAAAACTTATAAGGGCTGTGCAGAATACCAGTAATATACTTCCAATAATCTGGTAGAAGATTCCTCCCTCTGCACCAAAATTCCTGGAACGTGTCAGGATAAACTCCGGATTGATTGTCCGAGTCCCGTTAAATACAATAACCGATAACAGGAAAACAAGCGTCAAAATACTTATAACTGCTGCAAGGTGGCATATTATTAATAATGCCCTGTTTGACAATTTTCTATTCATAAAGCCTTCCTGTTCTAAAATACTGTTGAACAATTACCGTAAGGCTCAATACAATTACCAGTAAGACAACACCCATAAAGATCATTGCGCTAAAATGTAAGGAGCCAAAAGCGCTTTCAGTAATTTCTCTGCCTAATTTAGACGTTATGGTTTGCCCTGGCGAAAATAAATTGTATAACGGCTGAGGGATTTTGTCGATGCTGCCTATTACGAGCATCACCGCCATTGTCTCGCCAAGCGCTCTCCCGAGGGCTAATAATACCGCCCCTGCAATATCTGTCCCGGCAATGGGGAGAACTCCTCTTAGAATTACTTCGTGTTTATATAACCCAACCCCTTTGGCGGCCTCCCTGTACCTTTGAGGAACATTATGAAAAGCGTCATCACATAGTGTAATAATAGTGGGTAATATCATAATGGATAAAAGTAAAGCTGCTGTAAAAATAGTTCTGCCTGACTGCAAATCAAACAATTTCCCGATCCATACGCTAAAAAAAGCTACCCCTATCAGTCCGTAAATAATGGAAGGTATACCCGCCAATAATTCCAGGCCGGATTTTACATAAACCCTGTATTTAGCGCGTAATATTTCAGCAGTAAAAATGGCTGTCAATATCCCTAAGGGTACAGAAATTAACAATGAAAGAAAAGTAACAGCCAATGAACCATATAGCATTGATAAAATGCCGAACTTACCATCAGGAGGATTCCATTTTAGTGTAAACAGCCCAAATCCGACCTCTTTAACAGCGCCATAACTATTAATAAAAAGCACCGTCAAGATTAAAATGATGACCGTAGCGCTGATTAGAGTACTGCTAAATACATATCCCTTCCCTATTTTATTCGTATAAACTGACATAACCTGCTTGTTCTACTATTTTTTGTCCATCAGGACTCTTTATAAAACCAATGAATTCCTTTATTTTCCCCTGGGGTTTGCCATCAGTAATGAGCAAGAGGTCTCTCGTAATAGGGAACTTTCCATTAATGATATTCTCTAAAGTCGGCGCTATGGTTTCTCCATCATTCAAAATAATAGATAACCCTTTTACATCACTATTTAGCCAGGCATTTGAAAGCATTCCTATAGCTGAGTCGCTTTGTGCGATAGCCGTTTGCTCTTCATTATTGGAGCCAAGCACCAGGTCCGCTCCAGGGGCATCTGCTTCTTTGTCCCCCATAATTATTTTCATAAAAACATGCCTTGTGCCCCTTGATTTCTCTTTATCAACCGCCAATATCTCTTTGTCCGGCCCACCCACTTCATTCCAATTCTTAATCTCTCCTTTGTATATTCCGGCAATCTGTGCTATTGTCAACGCCTTAACCCCGGCATTGTAGATTTCTGATGAAACAACAGGCGCCACAGCATCTTTTCCGATTGAGTGTGTGACGAAATGTACATCTGTGTACTTTGCCAGTTCTTTGCGAGTAATATCCCTTGAAGCCATACCTATTTGAATCTTCTTTTCCCCTAACAGGTTAATCCCCACTCCAGACCCTCCTGCATTCACAACTACATTTACATTTGGATGCCTTAATCGAAATTGCTCTGCCGCCTTCGATACTACAGGTAAGACCGTTGTAGAACCGGAGACCATGATAGTCTCTTTCTTATGAGATGTGCAGCTTGTAATTGCAACAAAGAGTAACAAAAAAACATAGGCGTAGTTTGACCCGGGTTTGAATATTGTTTTCATCTTCCCCATTCTAAATTTATTTATGAATAATATATATATCTCTGTAAAATTTCCTTAATCTTCCTTTCTCTATTTTCCAAATATACATCATCAGAAATCAGCCTCCACATTCAGGGAATCCAGAAATTTATTAAATGCAGTAAAGATCTCCATCACGCCAAGGGCTTCAACTATTTCCGGTTCGGTAGCCCCTGTTTTCTTTAATACTTCAAATTCTTCATTCGTTATCCTGTTTGGATCTTTATTCGCCTTTCTGGCAAAAGTAATAAGTTTTTGCTCCTTCTCGGTAAAACCGGATTTTTCAATATCATTTTCTATTATTTCAAGCTCTTCTTCTGTCACGCCTATCGACTTGAGTGCTGCTGTATGAGCAGCTACACAATACGAGCAACTATTGTCCTTTGAAATCAGGACGGCAATAGCCTCCTTGGTTTTTCTGCTCAAAGCCCCCTGCATCATCAAAGCCTTGACCTTATCCCAATTAGCCTTCAATAACGGAGGGAAATGTGAATATGTCTTAAACAGGTTTGGAACTTTTCCAAAAGCCCCTTCTATTTCTGTAAAGATCTCTCGAACATCTTCAGATACCTCATTTTTTCCCACAACCGAAATCCTTGGCATTAACTAACTCCTTCTTCTTTTAGGCACTTCAAACTTTAGTTCACTTTAGGCACTTTTACTATACGATCAAGTCATATTACTACCCTGGCCGTTCCGTACACGATTTTTCTCCGGATCCCGGTAATATAGCCTTATCTCCTCCTACCATTTCACAACTGATCAGGGTTTTTATGTCTGGATACGGATAAATCGTTTGTGCATTATTTTGCTGCAAACCACCGGTATCGGCAGTGGGGCCATAAGTGCTGTAAATATCACGACCCAACATTCTTAATAACATAGTCTGCTGGCCCCGGTGATGTGCTGTATGGGCGATTCTCCTGGTAACAATCCATGCCCGTGACTTATTAAATTCGAAGAACTTGACCTCTTCAGCCCACCAGTTATTGCCCTTCTCTTTTAAGGCTTCTACTCGTTTTTCTGAATCTTCCGCATAACGCCTAATAAATTCCAAACGTGTTTCTTCTGTAGGCAGAGGAGGAGCGCCAACATCAACACCCAACATGGCAGCAAACCACTTATTCTCACCCATACATTGATGAATCATATGCTCAAGAGCGTTCCTCCCGCGTTTATCGGTGGGATGAGGACGCACAGAAAGATCCTCGTCTCTGAAAGTACACCATGTACTTAATGTCTTAATCCTCTCAGTATCATATGTGTCTACCAAAAACTGATAATCCATAAAGACCTCCTTTCTTGATTAATTATCATGCAAGTTACAGATCAGCAGTAGCGGACACCTCTAGGTTTCCACATCCATGGGTTGGCTAGCAATATTTGCGAATTAATCGATTGTTGGTGGATTCCCGCCTACAGGCAGGCAGGCGCTTCGTTTCCTCGGACAAAAAAATGCCGAGGACTTTAATCTACCTTTCATTTAAAAGAATATTTATGAGTTTCTCCACAACATCCGGATTAAAACTTCCGAAATGTTGAAAGCGAATTCTCCCCTCCTTATCAATTATCGCCATCTCAGGTGTTCCGCGGGTGCGATAGCGAATCATTGTCTCCGGCAGTCTCTGACTTGAAACGTGATCATCAACCCCTACCGGGTAAGTTATGTTCTTCTCTTCAACATATAGCCGCAGTCGTTTTGGGGTTTGTTGAGAGTGTCCTTCAAAAACCGTGTGGATACCAACCAGTTGAATATCTTTGCGGCCGCCATATTTATCATCCCACTTCTCCATAAGGGGTATAGAAAATTTATTACATCCGGAACACCATAATTGAAAGAAATCTATTATGACTACCTTCCCGCGCATATCGGAAAGCGTAAACCCTTCACTGTTGATCCACTCAGAGATCACCCACTCAGGAGCCTGGTTTTCTGAAGAAGCTGATTCTGCTTCCGTACCAGAAAAGAGAATCCCACACAAAATTGCCCCAATGGCGAACATGATTCTCAACGGATAATAACAATTCAACAAAAACGTCCTCACAATGAATATGTATTAAAAGTAAAAAGTTATTTTAACCCAAAGCATCTTTATAATAAGGAAAAATCCTTTTGATTCAGCCTCCCGTTATGTATATACTACAAAAAGAAGCAACCAAATAGTAAACCCCGCACCTCTTTATCCGCTCCTGTTTTGCGGTATTTTATCAGGAATAATTACCATAATTGGCAAGGTTATGAGGTGCGGGGATATTTTATTAATGTTTCTTTTTTTTGTTTTCCAGCCTCTCCCGCAATTTTTCTCCAAGCAGCTTTGCTTTGTCTATAACCTCCGGTTGCTTGTCCAGGCAAGGTATGATTTCAGGTGAAATTTTTGCATCATGGCCGAAAAATTTTTTTACACCACTTACACTGCAAACCTCACCGTAACCACACGAAAAGCATGCAACGGCGCCTTGTGCCGCAACGCTACCTACACATTCAATCCCATTATAATCAAAGAATCCCTTGATATCATCACCTGCTATTTCATACATTTTTAAATCTCTCCCGGGCATTTTCCACTCTCCGCCACCGCCTACTGAGGCAATAGCTCCTATTTTATCGGAAAGCTTCATGCCTCCATGTCCATCTGTATCGTGCCGGAAACAGTAAAACCGTTCAAGAAATGCGTGTGTGAGGGCGTTAAGTCGTCCAAAGTAGTTAGGAGCGCCAACTACTATAGCGTCAGCATCCATCACCCTGTGCATCAAAGGAGTATAATCATCCCTGACCTTGCAGACATTATCCTCGACACAACCCAGGCAGCATATACAACCATTAATTGTCCTGTCATGCAGAGATACTAATTCTGTTTCTAAATCCGTCGCATCCAGGATGGCCTTAACCAATCCTTCTGTAGTGTGGCTTTTTCTCGGACTTCCGCTAATGCCAAGTACTTTCATCCGGTAATTCTCCCCATAGTTAATATTGAAAATTTCCCGCATTGATTATAAGTATTTTCACGCTTATATCAATATCCAATCCGTGCAAGAAACCTTCCGGGAGAAATATACTATGTCCCGGCATTTCATTATCCGTAATTCTGGCAAAATTGTCCCTGTATACTTTGTAAAACTTAGGTTTTCATTAAATCTCACCCAAGCTGAAGATTTATTCCCATGGGGAAGTTACGCCAGATAATTGAGAAATCCTGTCAATTATGGCAAGCTGACATACCGGACAATAACGGTCGTCCTTTGGATTGCGATGGTTGTTCATATAACAATTGTTTGACGGTATTAAAAATTTCCCTCTATCCAAAGCACCAATGGCCTCTATTCTTTTGATCCTTCTGTCCGGCAGAAATCCCTGTTCTATCAACCCCTCCCATCTAAGATTATTTGCGCGTCGGTCTTCAAGATTTACGGCAGCAAAGTTACTCGCCCTGGGATGCGAATATTCATCGGCAAGTCTGGCAAAAGCGTGCCCGATCTCGTGTAAGATCGAATCTTCTCCGACAAAGGAAAAATTCCCCTGATTAGCATGGATGGTTGCACCGTTACAACTGCACTGTATAACTTCTTTTATGCCAAACTTAAGAAAGATCAGATTAAAAGAACCTTGCCCTTCTGATATGGGCAAACCACCGTTTATCGGCCTGCCATTATAATTATAAGCCCTGGTGGAAAGGGTATTATTGTTTGCCATGTCTTCACGAAATTCATCTTCAATGCGAAAGTAAAAAAACTGCTTATAACGATCAAATGGAGAGGTGCTGAATATCATACGAGTGATTTCGGCCAGCGGGCGAGTTGTACGGTTGGTAACTAATACTCCTATTTTATCGTATGATGCTGCATCAAACTCAACCACCGCTCCGCCCGGACTGAAAAAATCACCGGGGTACTTAAAAGAGTATCTTCCGTCGTTTTGAACAAGTGCCGGCTCAAAAGGCAGGGAAAGTAAAAGTACTGTTATAAAAAGATTCTTTAATCTTTTTGTGCCCAATCTTGTAAATCTATCCATTTCTCTATACCAGACACTGACTCAATCATCTTAACCCGAAAACTCTCCCTGATAATTTAATTCCCGCTTAACACTACTTTGAAAATAATTTCTCCAGGAACTCTTTGCCGGGTAGTTTGTTTTCCTTGTATCTTATCACTCCATTCTTATCCAAAACGATATTTAACGGAATACCTCTCACCTCATATAATCTTGCAACATCTGCATTGATATCAAGAACAACAGGATAATTTATCTGATTTTTATTAATAAAAGACCCGACCTTTTTTTCACTTTCCTGAATGTCAATAGCTAATAAATTAAGGCCGTCATCCTTAAGCTCGTTGTGATATTCCTTAAGGGTCGGTATTTCATGCCTGCATGACGGACACCAGGTAGCGCCAAATACCAGTAGCGTAACCTTGTCTTTAGCAAAAGATTCCAGTTCTAATTCCTTGCCGTCAACGGTCGACAGTTTAAATGGGGATGCCTTCTGTCCTACATTAACACCGGTTTCAACTTCAGCAAAAACTATATTATCATTTGTACCGAATGTTAAAAAGAACGTCACAAATATACTTAATGATAAAATTAAAAACCTTCTAAAGACCATTTTCATTTTAAACAACCTCCGTTTCTTTGTTTATCTTAAACAATATCTTGCACAACCTTAAAACGTTTTAGTTACAAGCAAATTATAGGAGGACTTCAAGGGTGTACTACTTTTGCACCATTTAGGAATTATTCCCCCACATAATAACTCACTAAAAGCTACCTTTTAAAAACCCTTCCCCTGAAGCCCTCGTGCACAAAACGCCAGTTTAGCCTTCGTACTTCTATTCTAGCTTTTTGATGCAGTAAATCCTGCTTTCTTGACAGCCTTTATAAGCTCGTCAGTTTTTACCTTGTCTCCTTCAACTTTTACAACAGCCTTACCTTTTTTACAGTCTGCTGACGCATCTTTAACACCGTCAACTTTCAATAGTTGCGCCTTTACGGCATTTTCACATGCACCACACGTCATACCCTCAACATTTAATACAACCTCTCCTTCATCATCAGGTCCTGCATAAATGAATCCGGAAGAAACATTCATTGCCATTATAAAGGCAAAAGACATTATTAATACATAACCAAGATTCCGGTATTTATTCGTAAACATTTTTTACCTCCTTAATTACAAAACTTTAAACATATATATAGAAAATTAAACATACAGATGCTTCTCAATGGCCATTATTATTTACAAGAAAACCTTCATATGCAAACCACCTCCTTATTACTTCCAAAAATTCTCAGCTTTTATAACTGCGCCCAGCCAAACTCCCACCAATTGCGAGATTATATCTATAATGCCATACACACTTTTAGCAGTATTCCCTCAGAGTTTTTATCTTTTTAATCAAATTTTCATGAGAAATGGGCTTCGTAATATAACCGTTAGCTCCATTTTTATACGCCTCATCAATTGTCTTTCTATCGGAACTTGTTGAAAAAATAATGACGGGTATTGAACTAAACTTCTGATTCTTTTTTAGAAATTTAAGGATATCCATGCCATCAACTTTCGGTATATTAAGATCTAATATCACCATATCAATACTTGACTGTATGGCTTCTTCACCACCGCTATTAATTTTCTGAATGTAATCTACGGCCCCTTCCCCATCTTTTTTTAAGACAACGTCTCTCTTATGCCTTTCCTTAAGTATGTCTATAACTAAATCTGCATGGCCTGGATCACCTTCTATAAGCAAGATCTTTTTGCCCTTCAAAGAATTACTCCATTCTTTTTTTATTACTACAAAATCTTCGCTATTTTCCCACATACCAACCTTGATAACCTTTTAGATGGAACTATTGTTGCCTGCAATTTATTACTTTTGTTCGTTTAGGCCCCAATCATAATCAAGATACTTTATGGCAACTTTATTGTCCCTGACAAATTTCGCATCATCTACGTTTAAATATCTAGCAACATAATCTTCTATCTTTTCTCCCTTCTTAACAAAATCCCCTTCATACCATTTAAAGATAGAAGAAAGATATAAGGCCTTATTCCCCTTATCCAGATAATTTCTGCTCTTGTCATTAATAAATGACACTGC
>JBHHYW010000009.1:0-18550 GCA_046757745.1 Candidatus Scalindua sp. | reverse complement strand
CTTTGCTTAAGATATTCATCCCCCTTTTTGGTTCTGGCTTGGCCAGGTTAGGAATGATGTAGCCTAATTTCTCACCTGTGGCAAGTGTTTCCGTTTCACCATGGCCTGAGAAATAGAATAAAATGGCGCGATCCTCTTCTCTGCCGGTATCATAAACCAGGCTATTTAATTTCTCCCTGAGTTCTCTGGAAGTCGGGTTTATGAGCATACTTACATTAAAACCAAAATCCTCCAGAACCTTCGCCGTCTCCCTGGCATCATCTTCCGCCCCCTGCAAATCCGGCCAGTGGTCATAATCACTCACACCTACTACAAGTGCATAATAATCCTTATAAAGGTAAAGGCTTTCGCCTTCTTTGGAAATAACACTTATGCCGCGCGTAACGGCAAATAGATGAGACGGGATAATTAGAAAAAAGAATATGTATGACAAAAAGAGAATTTGATTAGTTATTCTCATTGTAAAAGTCTTAAAAGTTACAATTTTTCTGATTAGACAAATCCGTATCAGCCTCATGGCTAAAACTATGCGGCACATTGAATCTTATGTTCTATTATGGCTTCGGCTTGTTTCATATTGTCAACAAACACAATCTCCTTATCCTTATCAGTCAGCAGTATTGAATCATAGTTTATGTTTACCCGATTATATTTAGTACTACCGTTATTCTTTTTTATTGCAAATATGATGATGACAAGGGCAAAGACGGCAATATATCCGCAGCAAATATAACTTAAGACTAAAGTCCAATCCCGCGGATTAATGATTTCAAACTCAATAACCCCTTTCTTATTTGTGATCAATACCCTGCCGGACCGGTTTGTTTTTACTAAACTTTTTGATAAACTCAATAAGGGTGTATCCTTTATCTGGTTTTTCAGGAATCCATAATTTAAGAGTCTCTCTTTTGTTTTTCCTGGATTCTTAATTGGCAGGTTTATGATTATGTGGGAGCCGTCCTTACCTAATGATTGTACGTAGTCCCATAGTAGATATCTTATAGGGAGGTATGTTATTGACAACAAACACATTACTAAGGCGATTTGTGTCAAGGTATTCCTGGTTGCCAGTGACCAAACGTTGCAGGGAAAAGAACGTTTTCTCTTATCAGCAATCTGTGTGTTTGCTCCAATCTTTTTTTCAAGACCGATTCCTTCATTTTCCGCCCATTTTATCGCTTCCTGCCTGTTTTCAGAAGGGATCATAATGTATTTTATGTCGTCATCTTTAAACACGGCGGCATCCAGTTTGGCATTGAGTATGGCTATTTTACGAATCTCACAATTTAAGCCGTCAATAACACCGCTGAAACTCCACTTCTTCCATATCGTGTCCCATTTTTCTTTCCAACTGTAACTCGCCTGAATGCCTATGCCGATAGAAAGTTCTAAAGACTTTAAATCATCCAGTTGTTCCTGATAGTTTAAGTTTCCATCTTCGTCTATGCGCAAATCGATGCGGAAACGCAAATGGTCTATGTTATTTAATCCCCGAATTCTATTTATAATTGTTTTTAATCTTTCCTTCTCTTTAATGCTCTCTTCAAGGCAGGGCATAATGAGGTCATATTTTCCGTCCTTAATTAATGATAGTTGAATGTAGTGGATCTTTCCGTCTTGTTTATTAGCGGCTGCCCCATCGTCAGCCCCCTTTACCATTATTGTATTTACGTTTATCAACATGGAGGGTGCAGATCCTTAAGTTCTTTTATTATTTCTTTCCATTTTACCTTTACATTCTCATCAACGATGGAGTTAACAAAATGTTCCAGTTCCATCCTCAAGTTGAAGACAAGTTCTCCGGGAAGAGATTTAATAGTATCTGAATTTATCTCTCTTTCTTCAGGATTTACATCATACAGGTCTTGAAAAATGTCCAAGGCATTGAGGTAACATGTAAAATGTGATTTGCCTGATTCTCTTTCCTTTTTTAGCTCTTCAATTCCGGCTTCTATCTCTGACTCATTAATTTGTTGGTTAGTGGATGACATGTTTACTTAATCCCTTTTTCATTATGTTTAACACGAGAATAGACTCCGAAACAAGTTCGGAATGACATGGTTAGTCATTATTTATACCCTTGCAACTCAATATTGATTATGTCGTCAATTTTCATATTTTCTTTGTGGATTACGGCATTTCTTTGTCTGAGTGGCAGTAACTCCGGTTGTTCTTCTCTCTGTTCTTCTTTCAGATAGATTGTTGCCTTTACTTGCTTAAAATCTTCCTTAGCCATAATTCCTATTATGACTTTTGGAGGTTTTGTAAAAGTTTGTGTTATTTCAACCGTGAAGTCCCTGATATCCATCTTTCTGGGCTTGCTGTATAGTTTGGCCTTTGTACCTTCTTCTCCTTTAAATGCAAAGCTGAATGTTCTTTCCAGTAGAAACGGTGCAATACAGTTTCTTGCCGCCTCGCTTATTAATTCCTTTCCCTCCTTTTCGATAGCAGTGACTCTGGACGGACTACTTATTATAAATTTAGAAAGTAGTAATATCTTGTCCATCAACGCTGCTTTAGATGCCAGTTGCTCTAATACACTCTTTACTGCAAGAACGTCGTTAATACATTTGTCACAACCGGCGATGTGTGTCATGATCCTTCTTTTTACATCTTTATCACACACATCATTGATATATCCGGGAATCTCTTTGTTTGTCAAGTGGACAGAAACACCATTTTCTACTAATCTCCGTGAGTTTTGCCCAAATTCCCTTAGTCCTGTCCTCAGTGCATCGAGAAAGCTCAGATCAGATACGCATTTACTGCATTCAGCTAAATGAATTTCAACAGTTTCGTCTTCTTCAGCACGGATGGGGTTTTCTAAATACACCATGAGTTCTTCTATTGTTTTATGCTCGGTATTCATCTTTTTATTTTCCTTTCAATCAAGAAATCTTCAAGGGCCTTGAGCGCTACCTCCTCATCATACTTTAAGCCCTGGTCTTCAAAAAAATCTTCTATTTCATTTCGTAGTGGTTTAATACCTCTCTCATGCAAACTCCTCATTACAGTAGTATGATCAATATTAAGCTTATTTCCTATTTCTCTGAAAGTAGAGTTATTTGAAAAATATTCTATCATTATTATTTGAACCCTTGAATCCATTTCATTGAATGTATTAGTCAGGGTTTGTGATAATTCCGATACTTTGTATGTGTCCTCAGGCGATAATTCATCATCCTCAACAACCTCTTTTATTGTATCGGTGTCTTTATCTTCATTATTGTTGAGCGGCGCATCAATGGAAAACTCTTTTCCCCTGTCCTTGATTATTGCAGACCTTACTCTCTCCTTTACATATCTCCACAAATAAACCTTGAAATACTTTCCCTTCTCCGGGTCCCAGTTATCACGAAATGCCAGAAAGGCCTCATTAACCCCCATTCCAGATACTCCTGAGAGTATTTATATGATATGGATCCCAACATACGTTTTATGACGTCCTTTATCCCGTCACAGAATTTACCGGCAGCCGTATCCGCCTCCGGCCCACCTCTCTTGATAATCCTCTGTAATTCTATGAGTTCGTCATTATCCATACTTGAACAGACGTTATTTACGTGCTGTAAAAGGGGTGAACACCAGTGGCTTCTCTATTTATCATTGCAAGAGTGCTTTCTGGTGCAGGAAAAAATAAATTCATTTAACGTGCCAAAGATAAGGAATTCACTGCGCTTTGGCAAGTACAAAATCCGGTAATGTAATTGAAGGATAAAAAATATTTTTTTGCACCATAAGGCAGATATCATCTGATAAATACACTAACGGCGGGACAAATTGAAGACGTTTATTTTTTAATTTTTAGATCGGAGGTGAAGCATGTATAAGCAGATATTTGTGATTCTTGTATTTGGATGTATCGTTGCTGCCGGCTGTAATTCCACAAGGAACTTCAGCCGTGGTAACCAGTCTATGCAAAAAGGAAAATATAAAGAGGCTATTGCCTATTATGATAAAGGATTGAAACGTTCGGATAATTATGAAGCTTTTTTAAACAAAGGTATAGCTCAATGGAGGGTCAGAGAATTTTCAAACGCCGAGCAATCCTTTGCTGATGCTATTGAGTCCAGCCCGAAGAGTGCATCACTGGCATACTACTACAGAGCAGAACTGAGATTCAGAAAAGGTAATATTACGGATGCGTTTCAAGATGTAAACAAGTCCCTTAAGCAGGACCCTTTGAATGTTCAGGCGCTTAACCTGCGAGGCAGGATTCACACTTTACAGGGTAATTATAAGGCGGCAATTGAAGACCTGAGTGCTGCTATTACTATAGAAGGTGAAAGCCATGTAACAGGGTACCTATACCATAACAGGGCAATAGCATATATAGGAAATGAAGATTTCAAATCTGCCAGAGATGATAGTGAGCAATTCATACGATTTTTAAGAAGGAACAACCTTCCTGTTACAGTTGAGGATAACAATATGCTTGGAGTTTTACAGTACGCTGCAGATGATAAGGATGGGGCTTTCAGGAGTTGGAAGCACATGCCTCCTGAAGAAAAGGCAAAGATCAGGCACATCGTCGGGGATTCTAATTCAATGTATCAATTTTAAGGAGACGTAACAATGAAAAAAATATCATTTAGTATAATTATCTTGCTGGTTTGGCCTGTTGTGCTTGTTAGCAATACGTTTGTACAGGCGTCAGTTGGCGGTAAACAGTCTGCCGGTTATCAGGGAAAAACCGGATTTCTTCCCGACATATCTGAATTTAAGATCAATATAGAGAAACCTAAAAAAGAGATCCGCAATTCTCTCAATTCTGCCAAACCATTGAGAGAATCCTTCCGGCAGGCCATTGAGGAAATTCAGACGTCACTTGGGGCTGTAAAACAAGAACGGACTCCGGAGACGCAGAGACAACTCCATAATGTTTTCTCCAAGAACATCTTCAAGATAGAGAAAAAGATGGTGGGAGTAACAAAGGAAAAGTACAGGATAAAGGATTCGTTTGAGGAAATAGACAGGGAGTTCAAGAGAGCAAAAGTTTCACTGAATAATAAATTACAAAAACTCTCTGATGATGCAGAGATAAATTCCAGAACACTCGAAGAACTGCAAAAAGAATCAGGTGAACTTGCAAGGAGATACTTGGAAGCCCCCTCTGAAGAACTGAGAAGCAAGCTGGATATATTGAGGAAAGAGAGGGATTCGATCGGCTATAGAACCAAACAGATTCCCGGTCAGATAGACGGAATAGAAAAGGCGCTGGGAATGCTGGACAAGCAGGGAACCTTTTATCGTCAACTTGGCAATCATGTTGACCATCTGTTAGAAAAGCTGGATGTTCAGAGACAGAAGTTTGCAAGTGTTGCAGAAGTCTATAACATGTTAGTGGGCATCTCGGAAACTACATGGTCATTCTCAGGAGATACTACACCAACAGAGTGGTATGCACAGGTAGAGGAAGTATGGACTATTGTAGACAGCTTCTCAGGTATTATGGACAAGGTGACTGACGAATTAACAAAGTTTTCTTCTGCATCCGTTAATGGAGAACCTGTAGAGATTATTGAGGTTAATTGGAGTGATGATCTGGACGAATGGATTGAGAAACAGGCAGAAAAACACTTTTAGAAAATTATTTATGGTGATTTTACATTATAACTTATTGACCGGCAGAAAGGAGTCATAAAATGAAAAAGTATATTCTATTATCATTGATTTTGATGTTTACATGCCTCAATGTATACGGAGATTACGACTTTGAAGTCATCGGTGAAAACCATGATAATAAAGTTACTGAAGCAAATGAAGCAAACAACGTGAAGATAAACATGAATAACGTAGTAGAAAATTACAAAAAGGTGATGTCCAATGACAGCGATATATACATTGTCAGGAAACAGCTTGCTTACAATAAGGAAAGAAAAAAGGAAATTATAGATGAGATTGATAAGCTGGAAAAGCAGATCGAATCACTCCCAAAGATTGTTAAGAGGGAATATCAGCAGTTTGATAAGATGCTTAACTCAACCGATGATGAAATCGCAGATAATACATGGATATCTTTTGAAGATGCTTTCAACAAAAGGCAGGAAGAACTGAAGAACAGGCTGTCATTACTCAAAGGTGATCTCGCAACGGTACGAAGCCGTATTGCCAAATTGCAGCTGGAACTGGAAACGCAGGAGACGGTATCCAGCATTTCCAATCCTTTTGCCCATAAAGCTGTGGAAGACAGTGTGGACGATACGGCAAAGAAGGCATTACAGGCAAGGAGTAATTTGAAGAATATAGTCAAGCAGGTAACCTGCAAAGAGACTAAAGATCTACTGGGCAACGTGCAACATAACACAATTGGGATTTGTGAATTTTCATGCGGTAGAAGTAATTGTTACGCATGCAACCTGCTTTATGGAAAAAAAGTAAAGTAACCTTATGTGAGGGGACGCAGGGGCGTATGGCAATACGCCCTACACAGCATAGATATGTCCCCGTATGATATTCGGGAGAACGTTAGTGATGATTATATTGCTCTTGTACCTGGCATGGACAATGTCACAAGCTTCGGCAGACAGTGAATACTTAAATGATATTGAGAGGCCGAATGTTGATGTCGTCAGGCAGTTGAATTATGTACAACGTATATCAAATAATCAGTCCGGTAATCTGTCTGTCCCAAATGATGAAGGTATGAAAAATGGCAGTGATGCGGAAAAGAACCTTGTGAATGTAAGCAACGGAATGTCTTTTGAGAGGATAGATGCACTATATAGAGACATAACCGGCAGGACGTTGGGATTATGCGAATTCACATGCCACAAATGTTATCGTTGTTCTCTGGTTTATGGTGAATTGGAAAGTGTGGACAAAGAGGGTCTGTTTTCAGATGAATAGATTTAGAAATTGAGGGATTGTAGATTGTTGATTGACCAATGACGAATTGTAATTGAAGGAGTTTTATTATGGGAATTTTAGACAAAGTTCTGGTAAATAGCGGCCCGATAGGTGTATGCCTTCTCTTCCTATGGGTTTTGTCAACTGGGGTAATCATAGAAAGAACGGCATTCTGGCTTTTCCTATGGGTAAGGCGAAATCCCGTTCGAGAAGCAAAGGTCATGAAATTCATAAAAGAGGGGAGATTTAGTGAAGCATGTAAACTGGCTGGTAAATCAAGAGACGTATTCGTCAGAGTGTTTAAGTATTTGCTCCCTGATATGCCATCGGCAAAAGAGATGGACAACGTAATGTCTATAGCGCTGGATAAGGAGTTTAGCAGATCACACAGTTTCCTGCGGATACTTAACGCTTGTGCGGTTATAGCACCTGCACTGGGGCTGTTGGGTACTATCACGGGCCTTACCAAAGCATTCGGGACAATGAGTCAGACAGTAGACATGTCGGCAATAGCTAATGGAATCTCTGAAGCAATGACGACAACATTTCTGGGTTTGGTAGTTGCTGTAGTTAATCTGGCCGCAAGCCATTTTTTTGGTGGTGTGGCGGATAGGGCAATATCAAAGATAGAGTCAAGGTTGAATGAATTTAAATTAGCGACTTTCAGTCGCTAATTTGTGTCAGTTTTGCTTCGCAAAACAAATTTTAAAGAAGAAGGATTATTAGTTTTTTAATGAAATAAAACCCAAAATTAAAAATCTTAACCCGAATACCTTCATGCAACGTATCTTTGGAAATTATTTACTCTAACTTTGAAATCTCTAAACATCCATATAAGACTTAGTATATCCATACATGGTATGGTAGGTTTGTATATTGTGAGTCTAAAGGTAGGGTGGATTAAGCGAAGCGAATCCACCAACAATCTAAAAAACACGATGTTGCAAGTTAGTAGTACAGCGCAGCAAAGTTGCGACCGTTCGGCTGAGCGTTCGACAGATCTCACGTCGAGGGCTCACACCAACGCCAAATTTGAAGTGTCTTAAGTGAACTAAAATTAAAAATTTGAAGAAATTGAAGAATTAAGGAATTGGGGAATTGAGTGATAAACCAATTAATCCCTAAATTATAACCAAGATCTGTCCCCTTTGAAGAGAGTGTTTTTAACCACAACTTTAGCTCACTTCAAACTTTTTAAGAATGAGGAGTTAAGAGATGAAACTATCACAAAAGCAAGCGGTCTTACCCGAATTTAACATGCTCGCACTGTTAGACATAATATTTATCATTGTGATTTTCTGCATCATAGGTATGACCAGGATGGTTTTTCTTGAAATGGTTGAAGTAAAAAATCCTGAATTGCGGATAACAAAGAAAGTTGAGCCTGAAGATTTTGTAATAATTACAATTACAAAAGACGGTAAGTTTTTCTTCAACAAAAAACCGGTCTCATCTAAGACAGAACTTTCCAAAAAGCTGGCAGAAAAGAAAAGGTCTGGAGACAATGTTACTGTAATAATAAACGGTGATACAGATGCACCTCTGGGAGATGCCCTGCATATATTGCAAACGGTTCGTGAGGCAGATTTACCGAAGGTATATTTCAAGGCAAATTCTGTAGATAAAGGGTAAGAAATCTGGCAGGAACGTATTGACGTACTCTCCCGTGCATAAGCCTTCCTTTCAAAAGGAATCCATCCTTAATTACCGGAATCCTTGCGAAGGCAAGGCTGTCCCCTTATGAAGGAGAAGAGAAAATGAAACGGTTAATGAGATACTTTGTCATATCCTTGATTTGCAACATTGCAATCCTGGTATTTCTATTCCTTCCGCATAAGAACTCCGGGCATAAACCTGCAAGTGGTAGTAAACCGGAGAAAAGCTTTGCACTGCTCCCTGCTAATATCTGTTCGAGTTACGATAAAAAGAGTATTGATGAATCATTAAACAATCATAGGTACAGGCCAGCTGAAGTAACCGAAGATACCAAAAAAAATACAAGGAATATTCAGGATGAAAAACCTGATGCATATAAAAATATAAATGCAAAAAAAGTAATAGAGATTCCGGATATTCACAAGAAAGAGAAACAGTTTATGACCTCAGAGGAATATAAAGATTATAAAAAATCTCTTCCACTGGATGGTACAATAGTTACAGAAATGAGCGTAAACTTTCCCGAAGATGTGACGGAGCGTACAATGAGAGAAATTATCTCATTTTTTGGTTTTAAGATCGTTGCGTACCCTTCTCAAAACCCTGATTATCTCCTGGTCTGTGAAGCGCCGGAATTTAGATTCGAGAAACTTAACACCAGTAATAAGTTGAAGAAATTTTACAGTAATAATTCTAATAGAACTATAGAGCCGGAGAATGGGCTTCTCAATTGGACACGATCTGAATTGACACGACAGGGAATCGATGCAAACGGCTTAAATATATCCATTGTACTGGGCGATTCTGCCGGATACTTCCATTGGAAGGAAATGCTTGCAGCAGAGAGCATATCCCGCCCGATTACTGACGTAAGCCGTTCCGAAGCCAGTATATCCAGAACGCCGCAGGGCTACTGGTTGCTTTTGGTTAATGGTATATATCTCAAAGACGGCCAATATCTTAATGTAGATGATCAGGAATTAAAAGAAATTCTATTGTAAATATTGCACCATATCTATTTTCTGCAATGATTACTATATTAAAGAGAGTAACAAATTCTTAGCTGGTTCAATCTTGCAGATTGAACCATAAGTTTATTGAAAAGAAACCAGGAGCTAAATTCTATGAAAACAATATCAAAAAACATTAAAAACATTATTATCATAACGATTGTATCCTGTATCTCTTTTGGCCTTGGTTATTACACAGCCTGCAATGTAGATATGGCGGATTCGTATTCTGATGCTATTAAAAGAGTCAGCACAGATGTGAAGATATCAGAAGACATAGATACAAATAATACTGACATGATTGATAATAATGAGGACGATCCGTTAATTCATTTGAAAATGTTACAGGAAGATGTGGAAACATTTAAGGCTTTAATGGAAGAGGTCAAGAATGAATTATTCGTTACAGAAACATGAAACCTTAATAACACATGAATCATATCTGCTACATCATACTTTATGGATTCCAGGACATTACGAATAAAGTATTAAAATATTTTATGTTTAATTAAGTCGGAGGATGCGCTATGTATTGGTTAGATATTGTTGCCATCGGAGTCATACTTGTTTTTGGTATTATGGGATTATCAGGATGGTTGAATATGCTCAGAGGGCTTGTATTTGGGGTGCTGCTGGGAGTGATTGTTATTGGAATGACTCCGTCTGTATTGTCAAAATATGGTATTGATTCCCGCATCAACCCTGAGAAATCCATCATAATGCAATATCTTGATAAGTTTGTACCGGTTTCAATTAAAAGTAAATGTCAGGGAAAAGTTGTCAGTTCAGCCAGATGATTTATAGCATTGCTGAGTGGCTTTAACAGAGCCGCAAGAAGAACAATCTGCGTCCTATATTGGATCAAAGTCAGCCTATAATTTTCAATATTGCTATAGTAATAGAGGTTTGCGCAATCATAAGACCTATAACCCATTTGATGAGACGGATTTCTGTGTCCTTTAATGATGCATTAAGTTGCTCATTTGTAACGTGTTGTTTTGTTGTCTCGAATTCCTCAAGAGCCTTTACTATTGCTTTAGCCTGATCATCGTTAAACGTTTTTGAAAGTTTATCCAGGATTGATATAGTATGCATGGTAATTATCGAGGGATATATGTTATTAATATTTTAATTGTTTACCCCTAAGCATACAAGTATGAATTATGTATGCAAGCTCTAAAGTGTACATAACTTTATGGCTCTATTTTATCAATATATCCGAAAACCATTTCACGTGATTTATACTATACGATCTCTAAGTTATTGTCAAGAAGAACAATTAGCTACTGTATCGTAACAAAAGGAGGAATCCCATGTATCTATGGAAGAATAAATTTTTAGCAACAAGCCTGTTACTGGCAGGGATTGTATTTTGCAATCAAGGTATGCTTAAGGCTGAACAGAAGAAACCCCATAATTATGAAAAAGGTGTTGCCCGGATTGTTACTAAGGCAGGAAAAACCGGTACTATAAACTGGGAGACCAGGTATATTACGTCAAAAGGCATTGCATCCGTTCCCTCAAGTTCAACCACTCCATCACGGCGAAAGTTACTGGCACGAAGGGGAGCGATTGTTGATGCGCAGCGCAGTATGTTGGAAATAATTAACGGCGTCCGTATAGATTCTGCAACTACAGTATCCGATCGCATGGTGAATGAAACAATTGGGGCAGAAGTAAAAGGGACTCTGAAAAATTATGAAATAATAGATGAAAAATGGGATGGCGAGGTCTATGAGGTAACTATGCAGGTACCCATGGGGAAGATTTACAAGGTCTTCAGAAATGTGAAAAAAAGTAAATTGCCTGATAGAAAAGCCACACGGCCAAAGGAACATGAATATACCGGCCTGGTCATAAATGCCAGGGGACTTGGTTTGATTCCTGCTATATTTGTAAATATATATAACGAAGATGGCAGGAGGATTGGCGGGCCCATTCATCCTGTATATCGTGTCAGCACAAAAGAGACCGGCTACATAAAAGAGAAGCGTATTGGCACCAATCCGCTGAGGATTACGGCAAAGGGGATGGCAGGGACAAACGGTGTTGACCTGGTTATAAGTGAGAGAAATGTAGTAAATGTGAGAAAGATGGTATTTAATACGGATATATTTTCTATGAATAAGGTAATTATCTTAATAGACTAAAGAATTAAACTATTTGTACCGGAAAACCGTTATAGGAGAAATATATTTATGAAAAGGTGTTATATTACAATACCGGACAGACGCCACAGTACGGCAAGATAAAAGATCCTGATCTGGATGAGGGTGATTTTGTGTTTGCATTAAGAGATGATATTTATGATTCGCAAGTACAATTACCGTCAAACCCGGGAGCGGGTAAGAGCTTTGATTTCGACAGTATAGAAAAAGTGAAAAAGAGACGGCAGGAGGAGGAAAAAAGGCTGAATAAGGTTAAAGCAGAATGGGCAAAGTGGCAACAGAATCTCGACTCTGCCTACAGTGAAGCCCTTAAGTATGATGAAGATGCATATCTTAACTCCAATGAGAAAGCTCAGGTGTGGAAACGTATAATAGATGGTTTTAACCAGGATAATCCTTATAGCACAGAGGACCAGATGATACGCAGCCGTGCGATGGAAAGACTGAATTACTGGGAAAACTATAAAGAGCCGAAACCTGCAATGTACAATCTAAGGACAAGCTACAAAAAGTTATCAGTAGAGCAGGTACAATTATTGCCTCATATCTCAATTCGTAAGAAAAAATTCTGGGGGTTCTATGGACACAGTACAATTGATCACGACTATGAGGTAAAGACAATAAATATTGGTCTGGTGGTAGTTGACCATGCAACAGGCTTAATGTGGCATCAATACGGTTCTGATGAATATATCACCTGGTATAAAGCTGTACAATGGTTAAAGAACCTGAACAGAAGCTGGTATGCGGGATACAACGGCTGGCGATTGCCGACTCTGGAAGAAGCGGCGTCGTTGCTAGAATCTGAAAAACATAACGGATTGTATATTGCTCCTGTTTTTAACAAAACGCAAAAATGGTTTTGGACAGGCGACGAAAAGAATAATACTGACGGCAGGTGGCGTGTAAACTTCATAGAAAGTTTTGTGTCCTGGTGTTGGGCGCGTCAAAGCTTCAATTCATATGTCCGTCCTGTTCGTACGATGAAATGATTAACATGGAAGTATTACAATAGCGTACGTGATCTCAGATTATAATTGTTTCAGTCATGAGAAATTATACGGATGTAAAACAATCTACACGGCAGAAACATATCTACTTGCCGGATTTAAGAGAAACATTTCAAGAGAGTACCCGGTTTGTCATTTCTCTTTTCTTTTTCATAAAGCTGACGAACGACGTTACGAGTTTGGGATCGAACTGAGTTCCGGCTCCTTTTTCAATCTCCTCAAAAGCTACCTCATCCGGCAGTCCCTTTCGATAAACTCTGCTGGTTGTCATTGCATCGTAAGTATCAGCAACTGATATGATCCTGGCAACAAGGTGGATTTTGCCGCCTTTTAAACCGTCCGGATGCCCTCTGCCGTCATAGCGTTCATGGTGATGTCTGACGCCCGGCATCAAGGCACTTAAACGGGACATTGGCTCCAGTATCTTGCTGCCTTTGACAACATGTGATTGTATTATTTTAAATTCTTCATCTGTTAATTGACCCGGTTTATGTAATACACTTTCATGGATGCCTATCTTCCCAATATCGTGAATGATGGCGGAGAGTTCCAGAAATTCTAATTCACCTTTTGATAGCCCTAACTTGTTTCTCGAAATCAATATAATTAATTGGTATACAGCTCTTTGAATCAAGAGGAATGCGCATGTTTCCTATTTTTAATGAATCTCCGGGATATAATTCAAGTTTCTGATCAATTCCCTTTTGTTCGAGAAACAAGGCAAGAGAAAGTGGTATAAAACTTTCATTGCTATCTGTGTCGGCTATCTGGATGGGAGTTCTTCTTGCGACGCCATCACTATCATAAAATACGTTTAAGTGGCCAATCCTTTTTGCTGAGTTGGCGATTATGTCAATATTCTTATTTAATCTTCCTCTATATATTCCAGCTTCAGGCCTTGTTCTGAAAAGGTTGGTGGTAGGACTCCAGACCGGAAAAATAATCGAGTTGGCATCATTTGCAGCTTCTGATAATGCTGCATCGTTCTTGATGTGTTCTACATCCGGCAGGTCAAAGAACATATCAAAGGCAATGGCGCCGGCGCCTCCTTCCTTAAGGTAGTATATTAACTCTGCATAGCGGCTCCTGGGCCATGGCCACCTGCCAAGTAATTCCATGTCTTTGTATGAGATACCTCTTAATGCTATTTTTGGCACATGCGGAGTTTTTTTGAGTGTGTTATTTGTGAGACACCAGTCATAAAAGAGTCTTTCGAGACCATTGAATACTCCAGTGAAATATAATAAAGATATGATTGCAGTAATTGCCAGTCCCAGGATAAAGCCGTAATAGTTTTGATTGGTTGAGTATTTGATGTGTCCCTATTTACTATTTAAGTTTGGTGATCCTCAGTTTTAATACCGAGCTCCTGCATCTTTCTATAAACTGTGGATCTGCCGATACCTAATTTCTCTGCTGCGGCTGATATGTTGCCATTTGTTGCGTTTAGTGCCCTTCTAATGAAAATTTCTTCAACTTCACTGAAAGGGAGTACTTCGCCTCTTCTCAGCGCTGCTTCCAATGTAGATAGCCCTGATTCAAGAGATTCAATCATCCTTAAACCGTTTGGATCCAGGTCCGGGAAATCAAAATGTTCCGGAAGCAGTGTATCATTGGTTGTTATCAGGATAGCCCTCCTGATGCTGTTCTGAAGTTGTCTGATATTTCCAGGCCAGTTGTAACTCATCAGTTTATCGATGACAGGATTGTCTAATTTATTTATTTTTTTGCCTGATAGAGTGCCAAATCTATTAATAAAGACATTAACCAGTTCAGGAATATCATCTTTTCTGTCACGCAATGGGGGTATAAGTATCCGAAAGACGTTAATACGATAATATAGATCTTCTCTGAAGTTTTTAGAATTAACTTCACTTAATATATCTTTATTGGTTGCAGAAATAATACGCACGTTTGTTTTAATAGGTTTGTTTCCACCCACTCTTTCAAACACCTGTTCTTCGATTAGGCGCAGGATTTTTGCCTGCATGGTAAGAGGCATCTCCGTTATTTCATCCAGAAACAGTGTACCCATGTTTGCGCGCTCAAGCTTGCCTATTTGTTGTTGGATTGCTCCGGTAAATGCGCCTTTCTCGTGTCCCATCAATTCACTTTCCAGCAAATTCTCAGGAATTGCTGCACAGTTTATAGTGCATAAGGGTTGCTTGCTTCTTGATCCTCTATAGTGGATTGTTTTTACAACCAGTTCCTTTCCCGTACCGGTTTCTCCTTGAATAACTACCGGCACATCACTTTCCAGGACAGTCTGTATCTTTGCGAGAACATCCTTAATTTCTTTACTGCTGCCGATAATTCTCCATAGTTCAGGTTCTTCTCTGAGTCTAAGCGAATTTTTAATATCTGAGTGTTTTGTTTTTTCCATACTACCTTTCCTGCCTTTACTTTTCCTGTCTTATAATTTAGACAGGGATGGGTATCAAATTCCAGAGCCATGCACAGCGTAGCCTCTGAAAACCGGTATTGTCAACTTTATCTGCTGTAATCTTCATAGATGATTTTATACGGTTACATTAAGTTGTCAACGGAAATCTGCAACTTAAGTCTTTTTAATATTAGCCTTTAGAGGTCGTGAATAGACGGGGACGATTAATAATATATTTCCTGTGGCAGGTGAATAGTGAGGCGGATAAGTTATAGGAGTATGAAGACATCCTATTGACATGATTATTGTCAGGTGTATAATTTTGTAAAATTCATGTAAATGATAAAAACCCGCTTCAGTTCCAAATTATTATGGAGATAACAAACGAAAATGAGAAAATCGAGTTTGATCTGCTATTACAGGCAATCTACCAGAAGTATGGTTATGATTTCAGGAATTATGCAAGGGCCTCCTTAAAGCGCCGCATCCGTTACAGACTATCTCAGTCAAATTTCAAAACAATTTCTCAGATGCAGCACGAATTACTTTACGACAGCAAATTCTTTGCAACATTACTTTCAGACCTTACTATTAATGTCACTGAGATGTTCCGGGATCCATCTTTTTTCAAGGTACTCAGGGAAATCGTAATTCCTGAACTGAAGGAACAGCCTTTTGTAAAGATATGGCATGCCGGCTGCTCCAGTGGAGAGGAAGTTTACTCCATCGCAATTTTATTGAAGGAAGAGGGATTGTATAAAACGTCCCTGATTTATGCGACAGATGCTGACGATGTTATTCTTGACAAGGCCAAATCTGGAGTCTTTGCAATTGACAGGATGAAAGATTATACCCTCAATTACAGAAAAGCAGGTGGGCTTGCATCTTTTGCGGATTATTATTCTGCCCGATATGACAATGCAATAATGGAGAATTCCTTGAAGAAAAATATTGTTTTTTCTAATCATAACCTGGTGACTGATGGCGTATTCGGCGAAATGGATATGATAATATGCAGGAATGTGTTCATTTATTTTAATAGAGATTTACAGGATCGTGTATTCAGGCTTTTTTCTGAAAGTCTGCGCCCGGGAGGATTCCTTTGTCTGGGCACCAAAGAAACCATAAGATTTTCATCATTCTCGGATAATTTTGAGAATGTAGCTGATCATGAAAGAATATATAGGAAAATTCCGTAGTGTTTATAAAAAGTTAAGCTCTCCACAGCGAGTCTGCCTCGGGCATTGCCTTCGGAGAACTTTGATGCGTGGTGGACAGCCATTCGATAAACTCAGGGCGGTGAGCTTGCCGAATCCGCCAGTCCTTCGTATCATCTGTAATCATAGTTATGCACAGGCATAAAGATACAGATGGTTGTTTAGAACAATCATTGGATAATGAGTGTAAAATGTGTGTGAAGCAAGCCGATGAAAAAGAAGAGGTCGGGGGTGGAGTAGTTTATGTGGCGCTTCCGAATTATCATTTACTAATAGAAGACAACGGTACGTTTTCCATGTCGGTGGAAGGGGTTGTTAATTATGCACGTCCATCTGTTGATGTGGTTTTTGAGTCAGTGGCAGATGTTTATGGCCAAAGGCTTATTGGGATTATTCTGACAGGTGCTAATAAAGATGGCAGCCAGGGGTTGAGAAAAATAAAGGAAGCTGGTGGCCTGACTATTGTACAGTCACCGGAAACGTCAGAAGTTACGGATATGCCTGAAGCGGCCATAGCGGCTGTCAAGCCTGATCATGTATTGCCTTTGGAAAATATAGGACATTTCCTTAGAAAACTTGAAAGTGAAGAATAAGAGTAGTATAATGCGCGACTTACTAAGGAGAGCATGAAATAGTTTACATTGAAATCGGCTGAAACCGTTACTTTGTCAATATTCTTGTGGAATTTAAAGAAAAGTGTGTAAACTATTTAGCGCTCCCAGTAGTAGTACCATAATGTAATACCATGCCGATAGTTATTTTAGAACGCATTAAACAATACAGAAAAAAACATGGATATTCTTACTGTAGATGACAAACCTGCAAATCTTCTTGCACTCCGGAAGGTTCTGGGAAGGCCCGGCTTGAATATCATAGAGGCTACAAGTGGTAATGATGCCCTGGCGTTAATGTTAGAATATGATTTTGCGCTTATTCTTCTTGATGTGCAGATGCCAGATATGGATGGATTTGAGACTGCCGAACTAATGCGAGGGAACGAAGAGACAAAGCACATCCCCATTATCTTTGTAACCGCAATCAACAAGGAACAGCAATACGTATTCAAGGGGTATGATAAAGGGGCAGTGGATTATCTGTTTAAACCACTGGACCCGGATATTTTACAGAGCAAAGTAAATATATTTCTTGAATTGCACAAACAGAAGGAAGACTTAAAGAAAGCTAACACAGAATTAACGAAGGCAAACAAGAAAATCCTGGAACAGCAGGAAGATCTTATTGAAGAAGAACGCCTCAAGGTGCTGCTTCAGATGTCAGGAGCAAATGCTCAAGAGCTGAATCAGCCCCTGGCATCTCTGCTGGATAATGTGGAGTTAATGGAAAATTTTAGTGATAATCGGAAAAAAACTGTTGAATGTATAAGCCGAATAAAAGAATCAAGCAGGAAGATATCTGAAATAGCAAATAAAATCAGG
The DNA here is from genome assembly GCA_046757745.1 of Candidatus Scalindua sp. GTDB lineage: Bacteria > Planctomycetota > Brocadiia > Brocadiales > Scalinduaceae > Scalindua. Next base: position 821 of record JBHHYW010000009.1, on the reverse strand, counting down.
ACAATAAATTATTCTGATCCCATGCCATCCTATGACGGCAGTTCCTCTATAGTGAGCTTTAATAGAGAAATAAATATACTGGTGGTTGATGATTCAGAGGATGTCTTCGAAGGTATAAAGGCATACTTAGGAGACCAGGATCTTATCCATATATCCTGGGCTGCTAATGTGAAAGAGGCATTAACAATGTCAGGACATGGCCAGTTTGATATGATTTTCATGGACCATTTTCTGAAAGACGGAACAAGTATAGACTTTCTCAGAAAGGCTGAAAAAGAAGGAATAGAAACTCCCGTAATCGTTATTTCAGGACAAGGCGACGAGATGCTTGTGTCGCAGGTGATACAGTTAGGCGCCTTTGAATATTTACCAAAAGACAGAATCAACCTAGAGTCCGTGTCCAGGGTTATAAATAATACACTGGAAAGGGCTCGCCTCAGAAATGATGTGAAAAAGGCGCAGGTAAAGATGGCAGAAATGTCTACTGTAGACGAATTAACAAAATTACATAATCGTCGCTACTTCATAGAAGCATTGGAAGGGGAGTTTGAAAGGGCAAGCCGTTATGAGACTGAGATGGCTCTTATCATGATGGACCTGGATCACTTCAAGGGAATAAACGACACTTATGGTCACCTCGCCGGTGATATGGTCTTATCGGAGATCGGAGGGATACTCAGGGAACATGTCAGACGGAATGATCTTGCGTGCCGCTATGGTGGAGAAGAGTTTGCAGTAATCCTGCCGAATGTGAGCAAAGATAATATTTATGCAGCATACGAAAGATTTCGTGAGATGGTATCCAAACAACCTTTTGAATA
>JBHHYW010000008.1:0-18618 GCA_046757745.1 Candidatus Scalindua sp. | reverse complement strand
TTAACCATGGCAGGATGAAAAGAGATTTTACATATATAGATGATATAGTAGAAGGCGTGGTCAGGTTGATCGATAAGGTTCCCGGACCAAATCCCGGTTGGAGTGGTGATGATCCGGACTCTGCGACAAGTTATGCGCCATATAGGATATACAATATTGGAAATAATAATCCAATTGAACTCATGAAGTTTATCGGTGTATTAGAGGATTGTCTGGGGAAAAAAGCAAAAAAGAATCTTTTACCAATACAACCTGGTGATGTGCCAGAGACATATGCGGACGTGGATGATCTAGCTAAGGATGTAGGCTTTAAGCCTGCCACGCCAATTGAGGAGGGAATTAAAAAATTTGTGGAATGGTATCGGGAGTATTACGGATAAGTGAATTCTCTTACGGAAAACAGAAAATATTATCAGGTCATGATATCATACATAAGATTAGATATATCCCCTTCTTTTCTCTTGACATTGTTTGAGAAGAGTTGTTAAATGCAAAAGTTACACAATGAATCGGTTAAGTTGTATACATGCTTAACGAGGATCCAAATAATCTTAATTATCTGGAGAGAACATATGCTTCAGACACCTCTTTTGTTCGCAACTTATTTCAGGCGTTAAATTCATGTACATTTTAATATGGGATTCCGGTTTTGGGGAGGAGGAAAGACATGGAAGTCATTCGTAAAGTTTGTTTTGTACTTATATTTGTAGCCTTTGTATCTTATGTTGGCGGGTTGGCAGATGCGGAAGATAATGCAAAGATAAATATTAACACTGCAACGATAGAGGAATTAGCATCATTGCAAGGTATTGGCGAAAAAAAGGCTAAATCAATAGTTGAGCATCGCGAGAAAGCAGGCTCTTTTACTACAATTGAAGACTTGAAGGATGTAAAAGGTGTAGGAGACAAAATATTTAATAAAATCAAGGATCAGATTGCGGTTGAATAGCTTTCATATTTTAGTATGTATTATGTTTTAGTAGAAATTTAACTACTTTTACTTCATTTAGAATATCGTAATATTTTTCGTGCAAAACCAGGAATCCCATATATTTCTTTTACTTTGCATGAAAGTAGTTTTAGTAGATGTCTTAAATAATCGGGATGAACAGGAAGTTCGTAATCTGGCTAGTACAAAAGTCATCTAGAATTAGTTTAACCAGGCAGGGAGGCATGGTTAAATCATGTACAAAAATAATCACGCCTTTACTATAATTGAAATTCTAATAGTTATATTCATCATTCTTGTAATTACAGGTTTGATGTTTCCAGTCCTTTCCAAGATCAGAGAGAAATCAAATCAGGCGGTATGTATGAGTAATATGGGACAGTTGTTTAAGTGCCTTGTTCAATATACAATTGAAAGCGATGGATATCTTCCATTAGAAGACAATAGTGCGAAGAGTGATAGTGGCGCTTCATGTAGTGGTGAGGTTTGGTTTAAGGCAGTTGATAGATATATAATAACAGATACATTATCTGAGAAGCAGACTGAGATTTCAACAAAGGAAAAGTTAATGCGAATAAAACAGGACCCTGTTTTTAAGACTATATCTCAAGATAAAAAGGATAACACCCGATCTATAAAAATGAATTCTCAGCTTGCCCAGGGGTCAATGTGTAGCCGTTTGATTGATTCGATCAGTTTTCCATCCAAGACCGTCTTGTTGTTTGATGGCAGGATTAATAATACAACTGTTGCAAGCAAATATGACGGCTCCTATGGAAGCGTTGCACAAAGGCATTCAAAAGGCGCAAATGTACTTTTTATCGATGGCCATATCGAGAGAATACAGAATGGAGATAGCGATGGTACTGCTAATGAAGGATGGCCAAATGGGCATGCTGGCCAGGGGATAATATGGGACCCAGATCAGTAATGTCTTTACATTAAAGATATCTCCTTGAATCACTTAACACTCATTCTTTCAAGCCCTGTTTGATATACTCCAAGAATTCGTATAACATTGAATAAGCCCATTTGTCTTTAAAGCTTGTGGCGTTTTTCTTGATATTCATCGTACATTCCCTTAATATTTGTGTAGAACAATTTCAGGAGAAAGAGAATGGTTTATGTATACCGGGTAGAAATTGAAACGGATAAAGAAACTGGGGATATAGTCGCATCTTTGCCTAAACTCAGTTATACTGCCGACTTTGGAGCAAGTATTGAGGAGGCGATTGAAAGGTTAAGGGAATTGGCGACTGGATTTATAGAGACTCTCATTGAAGAAGGGGAATCTATTCCTTGTAGTGATGATTTGATAGGGAATGATCTTTATCTCTCTTTGGAAACGAAGAAAAAGGCTGAAGTGGCTTGATGGAGAGGCTAAGACCTGCCAATGGTAGAGATGTTCTGCGGAAGTTATTAAAAGCAGGATTTGAGATTGTACGCATAAAAGGAAGTACCCACTATTTAAGACATCCTCAAACTAAACGTTTTACTTCCGTACACATTCACGGTAACAAGGATATTCCAGTTTCGCTCTTGCATAAGACCATAGTGTATCAAGCAGGAATAAAGATTAAAAATTATAATGAGTTGTAGACTGCTTTCTGTGTATATCATACGTTGAAGTTGAGATTACGTTTTTTCCAGATGGCCAATAGTTAATTTTGCTGCTTCAGCAAGGAATGCTGCTCCCACACCTAATGCATTTTCGTCAAAATCGAAGGTAGAGCTATGAGCGGGAATGTTAGCAAAGCCTTCCTTCTGTGCTCCCAACCTTGCAAGGCATCCCGGTATCTTCTCCAGATAGAAAGAAAAATCTTCACCTCCCATACTTGCAAACTGGGTATCGACAAGCGCTTCATCTCCAATAATATTCTTCACTGCCGTTCTTGCAATCTCTGACTCATCACTTGTATTAGTGACAGCAGGGTATCCTTTGATTATCTCAACATTCACGTCAGCATTGTGAAGCCTTCCAGCCGCATTGACGATACGTTTGATCCCTGCTATTATCTGCTTTCGTACGTGTTCCTCAGTTGTACGTATCGTACCACATAATCTGGCATTCTCTGCAACGGCATTTGGCACTGTACCTCCCTCGATCTGGCCTACCGAGACGATTGAGGGGTACATTGGATTTACTTCTCTTGATACTATTGTTTGTAAGGACATTACGATAAGACTGGCTACTACAATGGCGTCTACTGTGTCGTGTGGCTGGGCGACATGCCCGCCCTTACCCTTAATCGAGATCTCAAATCTATCAGTAAAGGCTGAAATTGTGCCTTTTTGCACTACTAATTGCCCAACCTTAAAATGCCTGTCCAGGTGGCAGGCATAAATTGCCTTTGCATTCTCGAGAAGTCCTGATTCCATAATTTTCAGCGCGCCGCCTTCACCTTCCTCTGCAGGCTGGAAGACAAGTATTACGTTTCCTGTTTTGAGTGACTGTTTCAGTATAGCAGCAGCGCCAATGAGCATTGCAACGTGGCCGTCGTGGCCGCAGGCATGCATCACACCCTTTACTTCAGATGCAAACTCAAGGCCTGTTTCTTCATGTATAGCTATTGCATCCATATCCGCCCTCAGGGCTACTACAGGTCCGTTCTTCTTTGTTGAGTCAATTCGTCCTACCACGCCTGTTTTTGCAATTCCGGCAGTTGCTTTTATGCCAAGCCTTTTCAGTTCTTCGGTTATGATAGCTGCTGTATTTTCCTCCTGGTATCCAAGCTCAGGATGCTTGTGTATCTGGCGGCGTATGCGTACCATGTGTTGAAATAGCTCATTTGATACATTATTCATATCGTCATTTTATAAAGTTCTACGGTAAAAATCCAAGTTAAAATTAATGTAATAATTGGCCAATATCAATTGGAGGTTAAGTATCCTTCCTTTCGGAAGGATTCCAGCGTTATCTTCTGGAATCTCCGCTTAAACTGATCTGCCTCGGTCATGCCTTGCGAAAACGGGTTGATGCTCTCGCTAAACATCCTAGAATTCCACTTGATATTGACCAATTAGGTTGAACTGTAGCAAATACAATATAATTGCTTCATAATGAGAAAAATAGGTTTATTTCTACTGGACAAAAATGTACTGAGACATAAAATACTTATTCAGGGGTTGAGGCATTATGGGATTCATGGATTAGGGTATTTTATAATTATTAAATGCTTAAATTTATTTATAATTTGTGTAAGGGATTGGTAGTTAAATCAGTTTGTTTTAAGTACATATATAGAAAATTCAATGTTGTTAACACTTCGACTTCGCTCAGTGTGACGCCATCCTCCGTCCAGGCGGACAGGTGAGCGGAGTCGAAGGATAGTCTTTTATCGTGATAGCGACTCAACTTGTATGGGTAATGGCAAAACAACTACCTTATATCTCATGAGACATGGGGAGACTGAGGATAATGTCCGTAGGATTATTCAGGGACATAATGATTCTCCTTTGACACAAGAGGGTATAACTGCAACAAGGGGTAGAGCCAGAATGTTCATGGGTATAATGATAGATGCCATTTTTTGCAGTGATCTTGAAAGAACCAGAAAAAGCCTTGAAATATTGCTTGAGAAATTAGATAGTAATATTGATATAAATTATAGTACGGAAATAAGGGAGCTGGATTTTGGCCGGTTTACGGGCAAAAATATTGAAGAAGTAAAGGAAATCATTTTACTTCATAAGAAGCTAACCTGGAAACATTACCCTGATGGGGAAAGTGGAGATTCTTTTAGTAAAAGAATAATTGATTTTGTTGAAAGTGTATTACGCAGGTACGAGGGTAAGGCGGTTCTTTTTATGACACATTATGGAGTTGTTGAGACTATTTTGAAACATTATGTTAAGGGGCCGGACAAGAGGTTAAATACAAGGAATTATGATACAGGGGTGCTTAGGTTCAATAATAAGGACGTAAGTTTCAAATGGATATGAAATTCAAAAAGGTAATTTTCCACGAAAACGAGATTCTGTTTGGCCGTGATTCTACACCATTTATTACTGCGGTAGAGTTTGATGGCAAAAATGCTGTCGAGATATTCTTTCGTAAAGGAAAGCGGGTCACATCAAAGATGGAAACTTTCAAGCCATTTATTTTCCTGGAAGATACTATATATATGGATGGCTGGAATGGTACCTATGAGGCAAAGAGGCTTAAGGGGGAGGCATTTTATAAATATTTGATATATCTGAAGGATTGGGCGGATTTACAGAGGTTATTGAAATATTTTAAGAAGGCTACAGGCGCAACTTCTGCAAGCTTTAACGCACCTTTCTTTTATTTAAATGATCCGGTTCATCAATACCTTCTTGTTTCGGGGCGAACACTCTTTAAAGAAATGTCGTTTGGTGATTTGGTCAGGCTCCAGCTTGACATTGAAACATATTGCGCAGAGGGATATGAATTCTCAAATCCTCACAGAGAAGAAGACAGGATTACTGTTGTATCTCTTTCAGACAGCAGCGGTTGGGAATGTGCAATTTCAGGCAGAGAGAATAGTGAGAAAGAGATGCTGGAGATTATGGTTGAACAGATAAATTTAAGAGACCCTGATGTAATAGAGGGGCATAATATATTTAATTTTGATTTGACTTACATAGAGGCGCGTGCCAGAAGGTATAAAGTCCATTTGGCTGTGGGACGTACCAGGCAGAATCTCAAGTCTCACCAATCCCGTTTAAATATTGCAGAGCGAACAATATCTTACCGGAAATATGAGGCTTATGGCCGTCACATTGTAGACACATATATACTGGCGCAGATGTATGATGTAACGGCAAGGAATCTGGAAAGCTACGGCCTGAAAAATATTGCCAAACACTTCAATGTTGCATCGCCGGAGAGGACGTACATAGAACCGGATAAAATAAACTGGTATTATGATAACAGGCCGGACGAGCTTCTAAAATATGGGATGGATGATGTCAGAGAGACAAGGGCTATCAGTGAAATACTGAGCCAGAGTTTTTATTACCAGACCCGGATATTTCCATATTCATTTCAGAATGCAATTATAAGAGGTAATGCGACAAAGATAGATTCACTCTTCATAAGAGAATACATAAACTCAAATCACTCAATTCCAAAAACGCCTCAAGCCAGAGAATATTCCGGCGGGTATACTGATATGTTTTACCAGGGGATAATTAAAAGGATTTTGTATTGCGATGTTCAATCGTTGTATCCATCCATAATGCTGGCCTTTAAATATTTTCCGAAGGATGATTCTCTTAATATCTTTCGTTCGTTGTTAGAGGACCTTGTAGATTTTAGATTGAAGGCTAAGGAGATGGTAGCTGTTGCAGAGTCAAAGTCGGAAAAGATGTATTTTGACGCCCTGCAGGCCACTTTCAAGATACTTATAAATTCGTTTTACGGATATATGGGTTTTGCCTATGGCCACTTTAGTGATTTTGACAATGCAAATAAGGTAACGGAGAAAGGTAGAAGCATTATAAAGTCCATGATTAAATGGCTGGAGGGTAAAGATTGTAAAGTAGTAGAGATTGATACTGATGGTATTTACTTTGTTCCATCGGTTGGTATTAAAAAGAAGAAGGATGAGGAGGGGCTTATTACCGAATTATCAAACTCACTTCCTGCCGGGATAAACCTTGAATTGGCCGGTAGGTACAAGGCTATGTTCAGCTACAAGATTAAAAACTATGTACTCCTTGGTTATGATGACAAGATGATTATCAAGGGGTCAGGTCTGCGTTCCAGAGGTTTAGAACTCTTTCAACGCAAATTCATGGAGGAGATGTTCTTTCACCTGCTCAAGGGGGAGGAGAAAAAAGTGGACAATCTTTTAGAAAAGTACATTGATGAACTGATGAACCATAAGTGGGACAAGAAGATGTTTATCAAGACAGAAACCTTACAGGAGTCTATTGCCACCTATACTGAGAAGATAAGTAAGAAAAAAAGAAGCGCTGCTGCCGCATATGAGTTGGCTATTAAGTCAGAGCGTAACTACCAGCCGGGTGATCAGATCTCCTATTACGTAATTGGTGATAAGGGCAGGGTAAGGGTGTTCGACAATTGTAAACTTGCTTCACAGTGGGACCGTGAAGAACCGGATGAAAACATAGAATATTATAAGAAAAAACTTATAACACTGTACGATAAGTTTAAGCCTTTTTTTGTTGACTAACACGTATTAATGTGCTACACGCATTTATTCCAAAAAGTGTTAGATTTTGGGACGAATGGAATGATTGCAATTAAGAGGGAAAAACTCCATGCAAGGTGAAAGGATATTTCCGGATACTAATATCATCGTATATACCTCATACTATTACACCATGAAATCTTCTTTTCCCCATTTACATGAGGACAAGTTTATCGTCATCTATTATTGCTTGATTAACAAAAAAGTAACTGTACAATATGATTATTAGTGCAATCAATCAGTATAAGAATAAATATCCTGAGTAGCACATTTCACAAATTTTACCTATTTTGTTTGCAAAGGAAAATCACTATGCATCATGCCATATCTTTCGATACTCATGAAAACGTTAAAAAACTCAAGGCTGCAGGTTTTACAGAGGAGCAAGCGGAGACACAAACCAATATAATTGCTCAATTGGTAGAAGAACAATTAGTTACCCGGCAATATCTCGACGAACGTCTCAGAGAACTCGAATATAGGCTTATTATCCGGCTGGGTAGCATGATAGTAATTGCTGTTGGTATTGTTGCCACTCTGGTAAAGATTCTATAGTCTAAGTCGTCAGTTTCTTGCACCTGTCTGCGTGCAACGCACAGGCAGGCTGAAAATTTTCGACTTAGAGACTGTATTACCACGCTGAGCGGGGTTCTATCACACCGTTCGGTGTGTTAAAGAAAATTGTTTAATAACAAAGCAAACAGATAATATGATTACTCTAGCTGGTTCAGGCTTGTAAAGCTGAGCTTAGCTCTGTAGCGTGAACCGAAAACGTTTCGATTCAATCAGCGTGATTGAACCAGCAAAATGTCATAAATTAGTGAACTGTGTGAACTAATTTATCTGGTGCCAGAGGTGGGAGTCGAACCCACACCCCCTTGCGGGGACCGGATTTTGAGTCCGGCGCGTCTGCCAATTCCACCACTCTGGCTACCGAATTGTATTTTTAGGCGTCTCTGTCTGGCATCCTGTGCCTCTCTTTCGAGAGGATTCCAGTATTAAAACAACCTGTGACTCTTTCTTTTAGAAATTGGTGGCCCAAGTATCTCTGCAAAGATTATGGCATTCTTAAGGTCTTTTCCTGATAGAGTGTCCCATGGAAGTCTTGAGTGGTATATATTTTTCTTTTCATGAACAGGAGGTTTCGATTTTCCTTCATATGTTTTAGTTAAAGGTGATTCGAACTGATCAACCTTCTTCTCAATTATTGGTTCCGGTTTTGACCGGACTTTATTTTCTAATAGTTCATGCCTTTCTTCATCTATTCTTATTTCAGGTTTCGTCTCAGGCATTTCTATGCCAAGTAATTCTTCCATGTATCTGGAAAGTTTATCACGGTCTTCCTTTGCTTTGTGGTCAGAATCGGGTGCCCTTCCTAAAGTAGTGCCAGGTCTGTTTCTGGCCCGATTTTTCAGAGCCGCAAATATTATAAAGATAATAATTATGATTGCCCAGACTAGTTGTTCCATTCCTGTTTCCTTTTAGTTGTAATTCAGGAATTCAAGGATTCCCGCCTAACAAACTGGCGGACAGGCAGGAATTTAGGGATTAATTGATTTATTACTCAATTCCCCAATTCCTTAATCCCTCAATTCTTCAATCTCTCCATTTTATCACTTAAGACACTTCAAACTTGTTTATTTACTGTCTATGTCTTCGGAGTATCTTCGCTTGTCTTAGAGATAGAGGTTCTCATTTCTGTGTCTGCCTGAATATTTTTCAGGTGGTAATAGTCCATTATACCGAGGTTACCCTCCCTGAATGCCTGAGAAATTGCCTTTGGGACCTCAGCTTCTGCAAGAACTACCTTTGCTCGGTTTTCCTCTACTAAGGCCGTCATTTCCTGTGCCCTTGCTACAGCCATTGCCCTGCGTTTTTCAGCTTCTGCCTGTGCAACTATCTTGTCGGCTTCCGCCTGGTCAGCCTGAAGTTTGGCCCCTATATTATCGCCTACATCAATATCAGCAATATCGATAGATAATATCTCAAATGCTGTACCGGAATCAAGCCCTTTTGCTAATACCCCTTTTGATATTGAGTCGGGGTTTTCAAGTACCTTCTTGTGTGTTATTGCAGAACCAATTGTGGTTACTATACCTTCACCGACACGCGCAATTATGGTTTCTTCTGTTGCACCACCGACTAATCGTTCGATGTTTGCTCTTACAGTCACGCGTGCCTTTGCCTTGAGCTGGATACCATCCATTGCGACTGCATCAATTGTTTGTCTCCCCTTAGTTGGGTCAGGGCAATCAATAACCTTGGGATTAACGCTTGTTTTTACAGCATCAAGAACGTCCCTTCCTGCCAGATCTATCGCACAGGCCCTGTCGAAACCCAGTTCAATCTTTGCCTTGTCAGCAGCAATTAATGCCCTGATAACGTTAGGAACATTACCTCTTGCCAGATAATGTGCTTCGAGTTGGGGGGTATCATAATCCAGTCCTGCCTTTTTTGCCATTATGCGTGAATCAACAATAATCCTTGCATTAACACGTCTGAAGGTCATTCCAACTAATTGCAAGAGAGCAACATTTGCACCGGATGCCAAAGCCTGTATATACAACCAGCCATATTTAAAAATTAAGAGAAGGAACAAGATTAAAAAGATAGCGACAATGACAATGCCAATTGTCAAAACTTCTTTGGAAGCGGCAAGTAAAGGTATGTTTATATTTATCATATTATCTCTCCTTCAGTATTTTAGGTTTTTACGGGTTTTACAACTATTCTATTTCCCTTTACGTCTATTACCATAATCTTTGTGTTCTTTAATATCATTTCACTTTCTGAAATAACGTCTACCTTGTTACCTTTAATATTTGCAGTTCCTGATGGCCTCAGTGTTGTAATGGCAACACCTTCTGCAGACAATAAGCCATCCAGTTTCTCTCTGGCAGATGAGAAACCCTCTTCCGACGCTCTTACAGCAAATGTCTTAGTTAGTAGTTTATACCATGTTATAAAAAATATAGGAATAAAGCAAATGCCTATGCCAAGTAAAATATGTCCTAGTAAATTTGACACGTATAAATAGGCAAATACTATACTTGCAATTACACAACCGGCGCCGCAAATTCCTACTATTGCTCCTGGTATGAACAGCTCTATAGTTATTGCACACAAACCTATTATAAATAGTGTTATTATTCCTGATGTACTCATAAATTAGCTTCCGTTGGTCGCAAATTTATTGTATTTTGCTCCGCAAAAACAATATTCCTTTTTTTCAGCTTTAGGCACTTCAAACTTGTGGATTTATGTTGCCTTTACCACTATTCTATTTCCCCTGATTTCTATTATCTCAACTGTTTGTCCTTTTTCAATAAATTCTCCATCAGTGACAACATCAAGTGTGTTATTGTTTACTTCGATTTTCCCTGTAGGATGCAGAGCAGTTAATGCCGTGCCTTTTGCGCCGGTCAAATCGCTTCCACCTGCCGGTTGAGATGGGATGACAAAACCGCCTTGCGTGGGCTCTGAAGTTGTTAATATAAAACGATTAAACAATGGCATACCCGGCATCAATTTAAACATTAAGAAAATAGCAATCCCGCTTCCGATAAGGCTACACATTACGGTGAAAATATTCATAATTAATAGATCAACATCATAAGGGGTTCTCGGGATTGTAAAATCCTGAAATGATAGTATTGCTCCTATTAATATTAATATAATCCCGGGTATTCCTGCAATACCAAATCCAGGTATAAAGAGTATTTCTACGGCTATCAGGACTATACCTATAAGAAATATGATAATTTCAGGCATCTCCGCAAGGCCGACAAGGTGCTTGCTTAAGAAAACCGTTGCAAGGCAAAGAATACCAATGATACCGGGTAACCCAAAACCGGGGCTTTTGAACTCCATCCATAAGGCGGCCAGTCCAATGCCAAGCAAGATAGGCGCTATTCTTCCTAAAAATCTTACCATTTCCTCAGACCAGCTTGTTTCTAATAAAGTTGTCTCAACTTTGTCTATTTTAAGTGTCTTTAATAAACCATTACGATCTTCTACAATTTCTTTTGCAAAGTGGTATTCATAAGCTTCTTTTGCATACATGGTGAGAAGCTTTCCCTCTTCTATTATCAACTTTTTGGATTTAAATTTCTTTTTATCCTCTTCGTTCATTTCCCTTAGTTCTCTACCTGAAATATAGAATCCGCCAGGTCTTTCTTCTGTAACTACACGGTATACTTCTATTTCTTTTGTAACCATAGCCTCTGCGAGTAGAACCGGATAACCGTTTTTCTCTGCAAACTTTCTGAATTTTGTTCTCAGTACAGTTTGTATTTTTTCGCCTACGGTCTTGTAACCACCTTCAGATGATGGAACGATCGGTTCACAATCTCCTAATTCTGTCTGGGGGGCCATGTATATCTCGTTGCATGAAATTGCTATCAGAGAACCTGCCGAAATTGCCTTTGTAGGAATAAATGCTATTGTTTTTGCCTTTTTAATATTGCTGATGTACTCTGCTATTTCGAAGGCCGGTTCTAATTGACCTCCATATGTGTCTATCTCAAAAATTATAAGATTTGAACCGTCCTCTTTTGCAATCTCAACCCTTCTCTTTAGAGAACTGTAAATACCACCGTCTATCATTCCACTCAGAGGTATGATTGAAACTTTCCTGGGTAAAACATTTTCCTTCGGAGCTGTAGAATCTTTTGTGTCTTCTGCGTAAGCGGTTACCAGTTGTGTCAGTATGAAGTGGGTAATTAATAATGAGAGGAAAATATTTCTAAACTTTTTCACGATAGATACTTACCACAAGTTGCCAATAGCATTATAGATAATGGAATTTATCAGAAACTAGAGAGCTTGTCAACTTCAATAGTATATAAAATACTCATTGTATAGTCTATTAGATTAGGCTAGTGTACTGAATATCTTAGATTAATCTATGTAAAATTTTGAATACGACTCCAGTACTTTTTGTAGATGGCCAATTTCCTGGTAACGATCAGAAGGGACCTTTTCCAGACATTTCAGTACTATTTTATCTAACCATTTTGGTATTTCCGGATTTTCTTTACTCAGGGATTTTGGTGGTTCATTTATGTGCTGATATGCAATATCTCCCTCATGAAAAGGTAAATGTCCCGTAAGCAATTCATAAAGTGTGATTCCAAGTGAATAAATATCGCTTTTTTCATCTATTTCTTCTTCAATCCCTCTGATTTGCTCCGGTGACTTATAAAAAGGCATTTCGGCGGTCTGGTTTGTATTGTTTGACTCTGAGATTTTGTTGATATGCGCAAACCCAAAAGCTGATATTTTTACAGTGTTGTCTCCAGTCAACCTTATATTGTCCGGTCTTATGTCTCTATGAATGACCCCATGTTTATGAGCATATTGAATAGCATCACAGATATCTATAGCAATCCTTATTACCTCTTGCCATGAAAATTGTTTTTTCATTTTGATGGACACAAGACTTTCAGCATCAATATACTCCACAACTAAATAGAGAAGTGTATCGACATTAACATCATATACTCTGGCAATACATTTGTGTTGAAATCTGCCGATAGATTGTATTTCTTTAATAAAACGGTCTATAGCACCGGGATTACACCTGAAGTCTTCCTTGATTACATTGATAACAACTGTACGTTTGAGTAATTTGTTTACAGCTTTGTAAAAAGACCAGATATCATCTTCACCTATCTTCGTGATATTTTCGAAGCGTTGGTTTAAATTTACCATTAAAGCTTTGCCTTCTGCAGATTTAGTTAAAGAAGAAATCATATCCAGTCGTTTTGACACATCCTTGTACTGCATGTCTATAGAAATTATTTTGCCATAATAAAATTTTGCTTTATCGAGTAAATTCTTTTTCTCACAGGCACTTGCTATTTGGTAGAAAAGTTGCAGTTTTTCATTGGTCGGTACATATAGTGCTGAAATTTCATTGAAATTATCAAAAGCATTATCATTATGTCCTTTATCAAGAGAGCTCAGGCCTAACCGTAAGAGTGCTTCAACTTTCTTGTCGGAGTCTGAATCGGCAACTTTCTGAAAGAGTGAGATTACGCGTTCTTCATTGGTGCCAGCATATGTATAAAGCATTGCTAATTCAAAATTAAGTTTGTTTGCTTCATCTTTGTTAAGGTCGTCAGCCTTCAGCTTATTTTCATATTCCAGGATTTTCTTTCGTGTATTCAGTTTTTGGACTTCCAGTAGTTTGTCCCTGTATTTTATATTTTTCGGCCTGAGTTTTATTAGATTTTCGATTTTTGATATACAGAGATCCAGCAAGTTGTCATGAAAGGAGCTTGCAATCAGCCTGGCAAGGACTTGCTGCATTTTGTTTTGGTAATTTGTATTATTTGGTTCTATTTCCAAAAGGTGATCAAGCCTCATTTCCGCTTGTTCCAGATTGTCTACATCGATATAAAGATCTATCTGGTAATTAATAATGTTTTTATCAGCCTCTTTATTGTCAATTATTTTTTCTATTGATGAGATAATATTTGTCTTTCTGGATGGGTCTAATTTTATTACCTGGTTATATTGAATTATCGCTTCGGAATATTTACCGGATTCAAGATAAATATTTCCTAAGAGATAGAAGGGCTTAGCGTCATTAGGGTATCTCTTCTGGTGTTGAATCAGGAGTGGAACAGCCTGGGCAGTTTGTCCCAATAGGTAATAAAGGTGTTCAAGCGTACCAAGGAGGCATTGCCTGTTATGTTTATCTTCTTCAACTTTACGTTCAAATGCAGGAATCAATGAATTTTCTTTTCCTCTTTTTTTATACAAATTAAGTAGTAGCTCATAAGATCTTTCAGCAAAAGGATATTGGTTAATAATATCTAATATGCCGTTCAATATTGATTTAAAACGTTGAGGGCATTCATTGGTCATTTCTTCGTATTCCAGGAGCGCCTTTGTGCAATTTTCGTTTCTCAAATGTATTTGTGCTAAAATAATGTATCTGTCTGAGAAATGCTTGCCAAGGGGTTTCAGGCGGTTCAGGATTTTTTGAGCTTCTGCATATTTACCCTGTTTGTAATAGAATTCACCCAATATCAGGTGGTAACGCATATGCTCTGTGCCCATATCAATACTTTGCTTGAGAATATCTGGTGCAGGTTCCAATTCGTAAATCTTTCTGCAGACTTCATAAGCCTTTTGGATCTTCTTTTCTTCGTAGTATGTAACCGCAAGGTCATTTAATGATACGATCTCTTTAATATCTGTATGGTAACGATTTGACTTTAACATAATAGTTTTTCTTCGATTCTTCTCTTAGGTTATACTTAGGATGGAGTGGGTTTCGACTGGAGTCAGCTTAATATTCCCGGAAATTATAAGGCATTATTATATAGTGCTAATATTAAAAGTAGCTTTGCTTATGTAAAAACAAGAGAATCTTTTGATATATTTTTCATTTCTAATACCTGGTTTAGTACCTTTTCATCCGTTATTCTGATTCGCTGACTCATTTTCTCAAGTATTCTGAATGCCAGACCGGGGTCCTTGCTGATTTTCTTCAGGAAATTCTTCTGATTTATCTCAAGAAGCTTGACATCGCCAATAGCCTTTACGGTAGCAGAACGTGGGTTGTTGTCAAACAGTGACATCTCTCCAAAGAACTCACCCTCCTCTAAGGTTGCAAGTATGGTCTCTGTCGTATCTTTTTCCTTAGTTATCTTAACCTTTCCCGATATGATGATATACATTTCCTTGCCAACCGAGTTTTCTGCGAAGATAATGCTTCCGTCTTTATAATCCTTCCCTAAAGAACTTTCCTCATTCTTCATTTTATTGTCTCCACATAGTCTTAAATCGAATAAAAAAGACGTAAAAGATGTTATTTAGAAATCTTAGTAACAGTCTGGGATTAAATGCTCGTGTAAAAATATCTGTATATCGTTCGTTGCCCGTAAACATATCCCATAAAATTGTACTGCATTTGTAACCAAACTCAGGATGTTTTTGTTCACTTCTTAATAGTTTTAATAGCGCCTCACGAATGATGGGAGTTTTATTAATCGTATCCGTAAACGCGAACATTAAATTTCCAAAAAAGTTGTCTCTGTTTATTTTTTTACATGTTGGGTAGTAATGTTTATAAAAATCTGTCTGGCTTACACCATATAGAATTGCAGTATTTGCAGCGGCCTTTGCAGTCAAATAAGCAGAACCAATTCCATCCTTGTATAAACGTGCTGAGCTTGCATCTCCAATCATTACGATTCTATCGGCGAAAGGATGCCTGGCGGCGCCCACATTAATCTTTGGCACACAACGACAGAAAGCATCAGGAGTATTCCATGAATCAGGAAATTTATTCTTTACTAAAGGATTCTTTAGAAAGTCTACTACAGTTTGCCTGGTTATGTCCTTCCCAAGCATACTAACGGTAACATAAGAACCTTTTGGAGTTATAGCCGCAAATTTTACATCTGGTTGGTTAAGGAGAAATATATGTATGGCATTGCCAAACCGTGTAGATACATTTTTTTTACCTATGTGTATTTCTGACTGGAAAGCCTTAATTACTGAAGGGTGTGTATAACCGATTCCAAGTTCCTCAAACATCTTTGCAGTTATAGCATTTATTCCACAGGCGCCTACCACAAGATTGGCATCAAATAGTTTCTTGCCTTTAGAAAATATTTCTGGTTTTTCATTATTAAGCTCTACTTTGTCAATTTTTACATTCTCAACTCTTGCTCCTTCCTTTTTAGCACAATCGATTAAGAAGTCATCGAAACTTATTTTTTTATAGTCATCATCTCCGTTTGTCTCTGAAGTGGATTTACTGACAGGGCCTCCACCTCTATAAACAGTGGCAATTCCTCTTTGTAGACTTGGGCTGTTTAGAAGTACGTCTCCGCTAATTGTTTGAAAACAGTAAGTATCAATTGCACGCTGGAGTATAGGTGGCCTTAGTATAATTCCCTCGATAGCTAGTAATTGTACCAGAGATTCTGAAACTACACCCGCACACATATTACAGCTGGAAGGCCCTTCATTAAAAAAGTTTTTTTGTTCGTATATAGTTAGATCAATGTCTCTGCCAATCTGTTTTGCCAACTTGAGTGCAAAAATGCTGAAAAATGAACCTGCAGGGCCTCCGCCTAAGACTGCAATCCTGGCCCCGTCTTTTAGTGCAAGATTTGAGTTTCCATTCAATTTATTCATGACTTATAAAGCTGTACATAAATGGAGCATCTTCTTTATTCATAAATTGGTAGTTGTGTCTCTAAGGCGTCTCTTAATCGAGGGTACTGTTTGTCCTTATCTGACACAATAGGTGCTTTAACAGGCCAATTAATTCCAATATCAGGGTCAGACCATAACACGCCATATTCATCATCCGGATTGTATAAATCTGTAGTCTTATACAATACATCTGCAGTTTTACTGATAACACAGAAGCCATGAGCATAACCTTCTGGTATGAAAATCTGCAGTTTGTTTAGATCGGAGAGATTTTGTCCCACCCATTGGCCAAATGTAGGGGATCCTTGTCTTATATCAACGGCAACATCAAAGATCTCTCCTGTAATAACATAAATCAACTTTCCCTGAGGATGCTTAAGTTGATAGTGAAAACCCCTCAGAGTCCCTTGTGTTGAATGTGAATAGTTGTCCTGTATAAATGTATGATCTATGCCAAATTCGGCATATCTCTTCTGATGGAATGTTTCCATGAAAAAACCACGGGAATCTTTAAACACCTTTGGTTCAACCAGCAAGACACCTGGTAATTTTGTTTTAATATATTTATCCATAGTGTTCCTTAACCCATGACTTGTATTCGCCGCTCCTAACCCGGTCTGTCCAATCTGAGTTATCAAGGTACCATTGAATGGTCTTTTTGATTCCTGAATCAAAGGATTCTTCCGGTGACCAGCCAAGTGTAGATTGTAATTTGCCGAAATTTATCGCATACCTTCTGTCATGGCCAGGTCTGTCCATAACAAACATAATCAATTTCCTTCTTGGATAATTGTCCGGTAACCTTTTGTATTCGTCTAAAATGTCACATATCATCTTCACCAGTTTTACGTTTTCCAGTTCATTACTGCTGCCGATATTATATGTTTCACCACGAACTCCTTTTTTCATAATCGTCCAAATGGCAGTGCAGTGATCCCTAACATAAAGCCAGTCCCTGACATTCAGGCCGTCTCCATAAACAGGCAAAGGTTTTCCCTCAAATGCGTTGAGAATCATAAGGGGTATCATCTTTTCAGGAAACTGATAAGGCCCATAATTGTTGGAGCAATTGGATATGGTAATTGGCATGCCATAGGTTTTATGATATGCCCTCACCAGGTGGTCAGAAGCTGCCTTGGATGATGCATAAGGACTATTAGGTTTATAGGGCGTATCTTCAGTGAAATAACCTTCTTTGCCCAGACTGCCAAAGACCTCATCCGTACTTATGTGATGGAAAAGCCGGATATTATCCATGTGATTTCTTGCAACTTCTAGAAGGTTAAAGGTGCCAACTATGTTTGTTTGAATAAAAGTGTCTGGCCTGACAATAGACCTGTCTACGTGAGATTCCGCTGCAAAATGACAAACACTGTCAATCTGGCAACATTCAAATATATTTGTAACCTCATCTTTATTGCATATATCAATCTTAGCTAATAGATATCTACCGGGAAAGCTGGTTTCGATTCCACTAAGGTTGTCAGGATTGCCGGCATAAGTCAGCTTGTCTATGTTTATTATCCTTCCTGTAAAATCAGAATCCTCCAGGAGAAAGCGGATAAAGTTTGCCCCGATAAAACCAAATCCACCGGTAACTAACAGGTTTTTAAACATCTACTCCACCTTTGGCATTGTCTATAAAAAAGGGGGATTTAATGAATAATCACTTAAATCCCCCACTATTTGCTTCATTTGTTTATCTTACGAAATACATCTTGCTGCAACAGTCCGAACAAGGTGTGATTATGTCTTTTCCCATCTTTGTTATTACCAGAATATATTTACGTTAGGAAATCAGTAATTTATTATGGTCAACTATTCTATATTGTAATAATATCTATTAGCGAAGGATCATCAAATCCCAGTCCTAAATTCGCAGCAGTCTTAATATACTTTGGTTCTCTACCCGCCTCTTTAAGAGATGGCATGTTTACCTCTCTTCTTTTTTTCTCGATAATGTCCGCCCCGATACGGTCAAGTGAAACCGGATCCGTGCCAATCAAAATTCCTCTGAAATCCCAGGCCCATTGAGGCTTAAAGGCAGGGCCGCCATTGTATTGAGCTTTCAGCGCATCGCAAATAACTAATCTTAATTTATCCTTTATGTATGGATGACTGTTAAGGTCGGCAACATAGGGGTTACAATTTTCGTCGTGATATTTGTTGGGATTGTGTATGATTCCGTAGAAGTTTTTCATCCCTATTGATACCCCCGCCAGGTCATGATCTTTCAGGACAGGTATATTTACTAATGCCGTGCAGTATGATGAGGCTATTTGGCTGAAACAACTTCCAACACTGCCGATA
>JBHHYW010000007.1:0-18964 GCA_046757745.1 Candidatus Scalindua sp. | reverse complement strand
AAACAAGACAGCAATTATTACTGGTGGTGGAACAGGTATTGGGAAGGCATCTGCCGTTTTATTCGCTAAAGAAGGCGCTAATGTTGTGATATGCGGCAGAAGAGAACAAAAACTTAAAGAGGTTAAGAATGCAATTACAAAAGAGCTGGGACTGAAAGCAAAAGATCTAAAAAGAATATTATCGGTTTCATGTGATGTTTCCAGGCAAGACGATGTTAATAAATTGATAAATAAGTCAATAAAACAATTTAAAAGAATTGACATACTCTTAAATAACGCCGGTGTGTTCGGAGGGCCATCAGTAGTACATAAGCAATTGTTAACAGATTGGGGAAAGGTCATTAATACAAACCTGAATGGGATGTTTCTCCTGGTGAAAAGGGTTATACCGAATATGATTGCCAAAGGCGGCGGGTCAATAATAAATGTTGCTTCAATACTCGGTATGGTAGCAATACCTGAAGCGTCTGCTTACAATGCCTCTAAAGGCGGCGTCATAATGCTTACAAGGAGTATTGCAGTCGAATATGGAAGACATAATATAAGGGCAAACAGTATCTGCCCGGGTGTGGTAGAAACGCCTATGACACAGGGATTGTTGGCTGATAAAAAGAGATCGTCTGCGCTGCTGAATCTGTATCCGATGGGAAGATTTGGCAAACCGGAAGACATTGCGTACGGATGTTTATATTTTGCATCTGACGAATCGTCATGGGTTACGGGAACTATACTTACTATTGACGGTGGTTATACGGCAATGTAGTTGTTTTTTGAGTTCTTGGTAAATTTTAAATAAACCATTTTAATGGAATACCAAGATGTTCACACTCTTTAAATAATATATACCGATGCGTAAAATGACTGTTACCCGGCTTAAGAACGCAAGTTATTCTTTACTGTTTGCACTATTTTACTCAGTGCATAGCCTGCGGAATCGTGGATCAGGTAATCCGAATATTTGTCATATGGTGTGGGAGTGAAGTTAATAATGGCAAGCTTGGCTCCAGTTTCTTTTGCCTTTACAGGCAAATAGGCTGCCGGCTGTATCTCCAGGGATGAGCCTACAACGATGAGGAGTTCTGCGGAGTTTACCATCCTTATAACCTTTTGTGCAATGTTTGGTGCGATAACCTGTCCGGGGAAAACCGTATCCGGTTTTAACATACCCTGACAATAATCACAATAAGGCACCATTGTTCCTTTTGCCAAAGATGCATAAACAATTTCGCAGTCGTGTTTTTTCCCGCAGTCCAGACAGGAGATCGAGTGAAATGTTCCATGAATTTCGATAACGGTTTTGGAACTATTTCCGGCTTTTTGATGCAAACCATCCACGTTTTGAGTTATTATACCTTGCAGGCGTTTCATTTTCTCAAGTTCTGCAAGAGCAAAGTGGGCATGGTTAGGCAGCGTATTCTGAATAATTGTATAGAATTCAGCGCATGCTTGCCAGCATCTTCTCCTACTCTCACTGTTATTCACGAAATTAGATATATAGGAATCCGTAACGTTATATTTCCCCCAAAACTGACCTGTAGTGCCTCTATAATCAGGGATGCCTGATTCAGTGCTAATGCCTGCTCCTGTAAGGAATACCGGGCGTATACAGTTTGATATTGCTGATGCCAGTTTTTTCATTACAGTACTCACTTTATGTTTTTCCAATAAAGAGCGGCGCTTTTGTGTAGTTTGTATTCTCGTAAGGTTTCTTCCGGACGAATCGTTCTATTTAGACTCACCGCAAAAAGCCAAGGTAATTTTGTAGCAAAGTAAGGTAGTTTAAGAGGCAAGATGAATAATATAATTATAGCATTGAATACGATTGTTAGTATTGGAATTCCGTGAGGTGCTAAAAGAGGAGCAATCAATAACCACAATAGAATACCTAAGCAGGTGGCAAACATAGAATACAAGAAACAAGGAATATTAAATGCAATAAAGAAACCGCCAAGGGCTATTGCAATAGGTACACTGGTAAAACCATGAAGCCCAAGCTGATTAAGACCTTCATCGCCCATAAGAAAGTAAGAGGTTATGAGACTTAAACTCCCGCCTGCAAAGGCAAAAAATGCAGATATCCTGGAATAGAGCAAGATGCCGGTAAAAAATATTCCCACCGGAACTATGTGATTGAGTAACAGTTTTCCCAAAGTGAGCCATTCTTTGGATTGGAAAATCCTCTGGTGTATACTTGTCACGTCTAAAGCGCTTAAATTTAGAGGAATAGGTTCGGAGGAATACTTAGGCAGCAACCCAAAAACATATGCATAACTAAGAAATAAAAGAAAGATTACAACAAAAGGTATACTGGTAATAGGTAGATTCACCTTGCTGTCACTGATGGTGTTTCTCAGAAGGATTGCATAAAAGGTAGAAATACCGGATGCCAGGATTAGAATGAGTATACTAAAATAACTCAGTGGCCAGAAAAATGGCCATGTTAATCCTATAAGTGCTCCGTTATAACCAAATAAGCCATTCTCTATATCAACGGATTTTTGGCTGAAAAGGAAAGCCGTAAGAGTTGCAATAGCACTTCCCACAAGGCAGTGTGGTACAATAACCCACCAACTGAATGCAAAGGCCGCAAGAAACAGCAGCCCCGACAAAGAACTACAACAAAAGAGTATTTGACCTATACCTTTAAAAGTTGCATTTATTAACCTGAAACCCTTGTAGTTATTAAGTATTCTTTCTTTTTCTTGCAGCCAATTATTAAACAGTTCAAAAAAATCTAAAGGCTTAAGCATATACTTAAAAAAAGTCTATTTTCTTTTTTTGGAAAGGAGTCTTCGTGGTACTCTTTCCAGTTTGCGGATGTCCTGGGTAGTTTCTGGTCGTTTTACACATTCTGCCTTACCATTATTGAGCAATACTATTGCCGGTCTGGTAAAAATAAACTGCATAGACTGGGAGAAATTGTAGGCGCCTGTGTTTTTTATAACCAGTACATGCCCCTTTTGCAGTGGGGGCAGTCTCATACCCTGGCGCAATACATCTATCTGCATGCAAAGAGGTCCGCATATGGTTGCTTCTTCTACTGACATGCCGGCGCTATGTATAGGAGATATGTCATGTTTGAAATAAAATGCGGTAGGCAACAGGTTTACACCCGCATCAACGATGACAACTTTTGAGCCGGTTGCCGAGCGCTTTGTCGACACTACTGTAGTCAGCAAAAACATGCATTCGTCTACGATAGTCCTCCCAGGCTCCAGGATAAGCCGAGGATTACCTACAAATTGATCCAGGCTCTTTTTAAAAGGATTACATATGGCATCTGCATATTGCTCATAACTGGGACAAGTGGTGAGTCCGGGCATGAGGTGCTTATGGAGAGTATTAGGAGACGCATATCCGCCTCCCAAGTCAAGAAATTCTATTTCTATACCAAACTCATCTTCAAGGCTCACTCCCAATTTGACTAAATTAGCAATCACATTAGCATATATGTTAGGGTCGGCAAGATAAGTGCCGGCATGACAGTGGAGTCCATTGACTTTCAACCATCCTGTGCTGGAAGCCTTTCGACATGCGTCAAATGCCTGCCCAGACTCATAGTTAAAACCAAATTTGTCCCATGTGGGACAATTCAGTTGCATATTGACTCGAAGGCCTATGTCGATAGTCTTATTAAAGCGGCGTGCCAATTCTTCTAATTGATAAAGTTCATTGAAGGAGTCTGCGTTAATAATAGTACCGTTCTTGACCGCCCTAGCCAGGTCTGGTAAAGGTTTATAAGGGCCGTTGTATACAATCTTGTCTCCTGGTATTCCTAAATCTTCTGCAATATCATATTCAAAGCCTGAAACAACTTCCGCCCATGCCCCCTCCTGTGCCAGAATAGCACAGACTGCGCTTAGATAATTTGTTTTGTAAGAATAAGCAATCGTTGTATTGGGATAACGTGAAACAAAAGCATCGTGAAATTCTCTATATCTATCCCTTAATATTTTCTCTGATATAACATAAAGGGGAGAACCGTACTTTTCTAAAAGATTTTCTACAGCAAAACCATCTATCTCCTTAAAAGGCATTGAATCAAAGACCATACCTGCATGCTTTCCGAGGGCAAATGGAGAATGAAGTGTTACTATTGGTTTTTCATAAATGTACTTAGTATTTTTAGCCATTGTGGATCAGTCTCCTAGATGAAGTCAGAGAAAAAAATGTATGTATATCACAAGCTATATCTTTCGTGTTCCTGATGTACATATAGCCTGTCTTATATTTAATGCTAGCCATGGCAGTTTTACCCATGGCAAGTTTTATGGCTTTTAAAGGTAGATTTTGCCCAACCCTGGCAGCAAGATAAATCCAGGCGGGAAAACATGGTTGTAATTTTATAAGGTGATAAGGGCCTGAGATTACTTCTTTTATGAATACCAGTTCTATTGGTCCTGTCCACTTAAAATGTTTAACTAACTTGTCGGTTAAGGCTACGAGTTCCTCGTCAAGAACAGATACTACAATCCAGGGTACACCTTGATCTGTCAAAACCAGTTTTTTAATGATGACTATACCGGACAATTTACTGTTTTCATCTGCCAGTGCAGTTACTGAATATTCCTCTCCATTTACATATTCCTGTATGCATACCGGATCATTTCCAGATTGAAAGTGTGAATTAACAAAGACTTTTGCCTCCACAATGTCAAAAGCTCTATAGTTATCCGTAACACTTTTAATGATTAGTGGGAAGCGTAGAAAAGAAACTTTCCTTGCCAGATTCCTTTTATCGTTAATGAATGTATAAGGTGGGATTCTGACATTATATTTATCGTATACGAAAGAAGATACCCTTGGATCAAGAGTGCTTACAATATTATCCATTTGAGGGGTAATGACTTTTACTTTTCTGCGTTTGAGCCTCTTTTTTAATTCCGAAAAGAGAGGCGCCTCCCATGGTAAGGTAGGGAATACTACGTCTAAACCACTTTTTTCTTTAAGCCTAATAATATCCTCAAAAAGGTTATCCTTATTCTGTAATGGGTTGTCAATCAGATGGACTTCATCGTATATATCCTTAGTATAACAACCAGGGGATAATGGGTTATAACTGATGCCAATGACCTGGATATCTTTGTTTAATTTTAAGCATTTAGCTATACCTAAACCTGACACTGGATTGTTGGAAATATCAAGGCCGGTTACACCAACACATAACTTCTTCACATGCTACCTCTTGATTTTTGATTATGGTATGTTAAACTTCCTCGAGTAGTAAGATTGCCCAGGGCTTCAAAACTGCAAATATGCTCTTCAATAGTACGCACAAAAATTGTTCCCAGCTTATATGAACTAAATGGCGTTACTTTCTTTCCCAATAGCAATTTGACAACTGCTTGCGGTAAATTCTGTCCTGCTGCTACTGCCAGATATACCCATGCAGGAAAACGGGAATTAATCTCCAAAAGAAACATTTTGTCAGATGAGAACTCTTTAATGAATTCTAACTCCAAAGGACCAACCCAACCTAAAGCTGCTATGATTTCATCAGCAAGTGATAATATACTCTTATCTCCAATAGTTATACCCGCGCAGCCTTTACCCTTTTCTGTGAGGGCTATTTTTTTCATCGCCACCTTACCCACGACTTTAGATTTTTCATCTGCCAATGCCACTACGTCGTATTCTTCTCCTGATACAAACTGCTGCCATACGAGGGGGAGTCCCCATTCTTTGGATAGTCTATCGAAAAAAACTCTTGCTTCTTCTATCGAATTTATCTTACGGGCATCAGTAAAAGAGCCTTTCAGAATAGAAGGATATCCAATGGTCTTTTCTTGTAGAATGTCATTAAATTCGTATACTATCTTAGTGTGAGGTGTATTAAAGTTGTGTTCTTTACAAAAGATAGAGAGTAACTGTTTCGAACTGATTTTAACCTTCATTCGGTCGGGAATGAGCATTTTTATACCCATATTTCTTAATCTGGATTTTAGAGCGGAATACAACATTACTTCGGCATCTAAGGAAGGAATGATTATGTCCAGTCTGGTGAGTTTATTTATTTCTATCAGCCGGCTAAATAAAGGAGCTTCACCTTCTGATGGATATGGTAATATGTGCACCTCGTCCCATATGGAATCATCATAGGCACCGGTAGAGAGGATATCGTACGTCAAACCAATAATCCTGATGCCGGGAATCTGTGATTCTCTGATAGCTCTACTTATGCTAAAGCCTGGAGCCGGATTGTCGTTGGCATTTAGTCCTGTGACAGCAATGTTAAGTTTCTTCATACGGTGCAATAAGGCCCATGGACATCAGATTATCATAGAAGTTACGGAAGTCGGAGAGGAATTTCGATGGATCTATTCCATACCTACTCGACATTGATTTGGTAATTGCAGAGATTAACTTATTTTCTTTCATCATTGAATATATATATAATCCCGTTGAATTGAGATAATATATGTGACCAAGATGCGAGTCAAAGATAAAACCCTGGCCGTTGTCAGAGGGTTCAAGAACTATGTGGTCTGGTACCCTAAATTTGATTAAAGAGTCTACCTTGCTTATATGTAGTTTGCAAAATGTGAATCCCTCAATAACCGAATTACGACAGTGTTGCTTTCCCTTTTTAACAAACGAGCATCTTTTCTTTCCCATTTATATCTTACTCAATAGTAAATGTGTAACTACTTAATACTTGCCATTCCTTCAAGAGAGCTGGCATAATACGGATTAATTTCAAGTGCCTTAGCGAAAAACTTCTTGGCGTCTGAATAATTCTCCTTTCGAATATTACTCCACCCAAGGCCATTATAAGCGTCTGCCACGTCACTGTGTTCCATTATAACCTTTTTGAATGAGTCAATGGCCTTGTCATATTTTTCCTGGTTATACCAGCACCAGCCAACAGTTAATCTAATCTTACTGTCTGTCGGATCCTTAGTCAGTATTTTATCAAATTCGACTATTGCATTGTTATACTTCTGTTGAGAGTAGTTCAAGTAACCCAAACCTTTAATAGCTTCCATATCGTCTGGGGCATTAGACAATGTTGTTTGAAAAGCCTTGCCTGCCTCAGGGTATTTAAGCTGATTATAATAAGCCCATCCAAGAATATTGTATAATTCCCACATATTCTCTGTTTTGATCATTTCTGTTAGCTCATCATCAAAGACGAAATCCGGATAAATGCCAATAGCGGTGCGGAAGGTTTCAATAGCCTTATCCTTGATACCATTCTTTAAATAACTCCATGCCAACCCATCATAGGGGTCAACAAGGTATGGGTTAAGCGCTATCGCAGCCTGAAACTCTTTTATCGCGGTTTCATAATTTCCTTTCTGATAGTAGCACCACGCAAG
Organism: Candidatus Scalindua sp.; assembly: GCA_046757745.1. Lineage (GTDB taxonomy): Bacteria > Planctomycetota > Brocadiia > Brocadiales > Scalinduaceae > Scalindua. The sequence continues at coordinate 11,645 of JBHHYW010000007.1, read as the reverse complement.
TGTGTTTTGAGCGTCATATTGGTCATTGAGAAGGTTGAGGGATTTTTTTAATGTATCTATCGCTTTCTCGTATTCCCTTTTACGGTAGTGTACAAATCCTTGACCACGTAAGGCATCTACGTTATCGGGGTCATTTGAAATTGTTACTTGAAATTGTACCATCGCCTCTTCATAATTACCCTTCCAGTAATTACACCAACCTATTCCACTTCGTGCTCGCCATTTTTCTTCATCCGGAAATTTCCCTGTGGTATCAGCTATTGTATCTTCAAACACTTTGATGGCCTCATCGTATTTACCTTGATAGAAATATGCCCACCCAAGGTTAAAACTACCGAACCTTGCAGAATTTATGGCTGCAATTCCGTTATTGGCATCAGCGTAATATGGGTATATCTCCAAGCACTTCATGAAACCGGTCTGGGCTTCCTTCAAGTCTTCCTTGGAAAAGTAACACCATCCCAAACCATCCCATGGGTCACACCATGCAGGATGTTTCTCTGCCACTTTTTTAAATTCTGTTATTGCCTTATCATATTCCTTTTTGTTTAAGAGACTCCAGGCTAATGTGCCTCTTGCGTTACTGACTACAAGGAACTCTCCGGCGGTACCCGGGAAACTTGCATACTCCTGAATCGGCAGGGATTCTTCCTTTATGGAGAGGCTCTTATTGAGGAATTTAATAGAGTTGTCATAGTCCTTTAACTGATAATATGCATACCCCAAGCCTTGCAACGCCTCCGCATCCTCCGGATTCCTTTTTACAGCAATGGCAAAGGCATCTTTTGACTTTTCATATTGTCTGGTATTATATAATCTCCAGCCTGTATGTTTAAGAAAATTATGCCATCCACTCTCCGAAGTTAGCACAGACTCGAATTCGTCATCCATAGTTGGGTAAATACTTACGGCGATATTATAGTTCTTTAATGATTTCCCTTTTTCTCCGATTTTATAATACACATGTGCAATCCCGTTATAAGGGTCTGCAAGGTAGGGATTTACCCTCATAGCATCCTTAAAGCCCTTTATAGCCTTTTCGTAGTTATTTAACCGATAATTAGACCATGCTATCATGGAAACAACATCTGCTTGTCCGGGAAGCACTTTTAAACTCTTTTTTAAGATTGTAATGGCCTTTTTATGTTTATCTTTCATAAATTGAACGTAACCCAGTCCCTTTAATACATCGGCGTTGTTAGGAAGGAGCTTGAGTGACTTTTCGAACGCCTCTTCTGCTTTACCATAGTCTCCCTTCCAGTAATAGCTCCAGCCTAAACCACTATATAAAGACCATTCTTCATTCTCCGGATAACGACCGCTGTTGTCGCCAATTACCTTCTGAAATTGTTTTATAGACTCTCTATAATTTTTTGCGTTATAATAATTCCATGCCACATTAGATTGCTGATATCTCCATGCATTTACTCTTCTTAAACCATCATTTGCTGATATGTGGGTCGGTGCAAGTTTCAAGGCTTTTCTGAATGATTTATCTGATTTCAAATATTCACCCTTCCAATAATAACACCAACCCATTCCATCATGGGCGTCTGCCCAGTCAGGGTGTTTTTCTGTTATCTGCCTTAGTTCATCAATGGCAGTATCATATTCCTTGATGTAGAGATAACTGAGTCCTCTCATTATTTTGGCATCGTCAGCATCCGGATGCGTGGAAATGAATTCCTGCAAATCCTTGATAGCCTCTTTGTATCTTCCTGTCCTTACCTTCACGAAAGCCATGCCCTTTTTTGCATCAGCATCATCTGAAACATTTGCAAGTGTCTTTCTAAAATTATTCTCTGCCTCCATATACTTAAGTTTACCGTAGTATCCCCATCCCAGAGCGGTGTACAGGTCCCACCACTTTTCGTTTCTTAACACGTCCAGGAGTCTTGTTTCCATTTTTGGAGACAGATACAGGTAATCTTTAAATTTTTTCAGGGCATTATCCTTTTGCCCATTATTATAATAACTCCATGCCATACCATAGTGTGCATTGGCAAAGGCCGGATAAATATTTATTGCTTTCTGGTATTCTTCTATAGCCTCCTCATATCTGCCGAGTGCGTGAAGGTTTTCACCTATAGCAGTTAGGATATCCGCTTGCCGGGGAAGGAGCCTCAGGGAACTACGGAAGGCTTCTATGGCCAGTTCGTAGTTCTTCTTCTTGAAGCGGCTAAATCCCAACCCTTTAAGGGCATCTGCGTTTTCAGGCAGGAGTTCCAGGGACTTCTTGAATGTATTTTCCGCCTCATTATAATCATCTTTCCAGTAGTGGCTCCATCCCAAGCCATTATACAACGACCACTTTTCATTCTCTGGGAAACGGCCGCTATTATCACCAATTACATTCTTAAATTGCCTTATGGCTTCGCCATAATTTCCTGCGTTGTAATAGCTCCATGCCGTATTAGAATTTTGATATCTCCATGCATTTACCCTCTTCAGTCCATCGTTGGCAGAGATATGCCTGGGAACCAGCTTCAGCGCCTCTTTAAAGGATTTGCCTGCCTCAAAATACTCTTTTTTCCAGAAATGAGACCACCCTAACCCATCATAGGCATTAGCCCAGTCAGCATGTTTCTCCACCACCTGCTCCAGCTCAGATATAGCCTTATCATACTGAATGTTGTAGAGATAACTAAGCCCCAGCATGAGCTTTGCTTCATCCTCCTCCGGATCATCCTTGAGGAAGGCAAGCAGGCTTTCTATGGCCTGACTGTACATCGCCATCTTTACCTTCGTATAGGCTGAACCCTTCCTTGCATCCGTATCATCTGGAAGTTTTTCCAGGGCTTTGCTAAAGTATCTGTCTGCATCTGAGAATAGAAACTGATTGTAATATGCCCATCCCATAGTAGTATACATATCCCACCATTCTTCACTTTCAATTATCGCGATAAGTTTTGTATCTGCAATCTGAGGGTACAATTTCAGGGCTTCTCTGTACTCATTTCCGGCATCTCTTTTATTACCGGTCTCATAGTAGCACCAGGCAAGTCCGCTGTGTAGATATGAGTCTAACGGGCTTTCCTTAATGGCCTGTTTAAAATACTTTATTGCCTCATCATATTTATTTTCTTTATAGTGTTTCCATGCGTCATCCTGTGCTTTGGCAAGAACTATCCTCTTAACAGTGGTGGCGCCTACATCAGCGCTGTATAGGTAAGGGCTAAGTTTTTTTGCCTTTCCAAAGGCACTTCCGGCCTCATCATATTTTTCTAATTCTGCATAACTCCATCCCAAGTCCACATATGGTTCTGCCCAGTTCGGAAAATGAGCTGTTATACCTTGTAGCTTTTTTGCCGATTTTTCAAATTCACCAAGATTGTAATAGCTTTTTGCCAGTTGATAACTGGCAGACCGCCATTCAGGTTTCCTCTTTACAGCTTTTTTAAGATAAACTATAGCTTTGTTGTATTTTTCAAGTTGAAAATAACTGAATCCCACTCCCCTGAACCCATCAGGGTCGGCAGGAAATTCCATGAGATAACGTTTAAATGACTTTAGCGCATTGTCATAATCCGCCAACATATAGTAATTCCATCCAAGGCCAATGTATGCGGAATACTTCTTGCTATCAAGATTTAGAAGAATATTAAATTCCCTGACAGCGTCAGTAAAAACCCCTTTCTTAAAGTAACACCATGCCATGCCTTCGTGGGCATCAGGGTTGAGGTTGTCAAGGTAATAAAGTTCATTGAATGCATCCAGCGCTTTATCTATATTTCCCTTTTTAAAATGGCTCCATCCAAGGATGCCCATAGCGGATTTTGAGTTTGGCCGAAGTGCAACTGATTTCTCAAGTGTTTTGGTGGACTGCTCATAGTCTTCTGCCAGAAATTGAGCAGTACCTATCAACTCCTTATTCCTGGCACTTATGTAATTACACCCACTGGAAACCATAAACAAAAAAGCCAGAAAAAATATTCCACAGTTTTTTGGAGCAATGCTATAAATTTTCATGAAAACAGTAAATATAGAATTCATAATATCTCCTTTTCTCCTGATGATTAAATTAGTAGAATATCTGTGGTAAGGTAATTTTAGAAATCAAACTCAAAGCCGAGGGCGAAGAGAAATGCATCGCTGGGGTCGCCCTGTTTATCTCGCGGAAGGACAGGGCTCAGTCCCAGATTGCCTCTTGCAAACAAGTCTGATCTCTTTTTTCTGTAATACTCTCCCGGGAAGAAAAAGCCGCCCTGCATGTTAACCGAGAGGTGTTTTGTTATAGCATAGCTTGTAAAAAAGTCGATCTCATGTCCGAGCTCGGAAGGCAATTTCTTTGCCTGACCGACGCTATTGAAACCATAACCAGGTTCATCTGCGTGCATTTTCCAGTAGTCTATAGACATATACATCTTGTCTACAGGAAAAAGTTCAAGCCCGGCGTTGAAAAAGAGAACGTTCTCTATCACAAAAGGGTCATTAAAAACACCCGGCCTGTCAATACCGAAATTATACAGGTAAGTCGAGGCTGTCGCAAGATATGGACCTATACCGGTCTTCTGATAGTGTGCATCAAATATTCCAGTATTTGTTGGGGAATAGACAGAAAATGATCTGTTATTATTGCTACTGGTCCTGAAATTCAGCAAATCCTGACGTCTGGACTCAGGGCCGGAAGCCCAGACAAACTTACCTTTTGGTCTTATTATTCCAAGATTATAACCTGTATCTGCTACCAGAAGCCACCCTTTGTGCGTAATATCTCTCCTGTCAGGAGAGGACTTGTCGGCGCTATTTGCCTCTCCAAAGTTTCTGGCAAACTCAACACCAAAGTTAAATCTCTCAAAATTCAGGTTTAAATCTACACCTACAGTGCCCAGGAGGTCATCATCCACTTTTGTGCCATTTAGGTTGAAGTTGTCAAAGTTATTAACACGGTTACTTGCCCTGGTGTAGTCGTGCAGGAATCCTATGTATGGTTGTATGGTGTGTTTCCCTACCTTTGCCATTAAATCTGCGGCGTAAAAATCAGCATTGGTGTGTTTGCCGTTAAAGGCATCTTCATCACCATGGCCTATTTCAGGCCCCCAACTTTGTTTATTATAAAAATCGACTCTGTGGTAATGCAGCCGTCCCCTGAAATTCTTGGGACCTGTAGAAAGAGTTACTCCCAAATCAGGGTATTTTCCCCCAAGCGCATATCCATTACCGACAAGGTATGGAAAAAAACCGACACGCACACGCGTGTCCTGGAAATCGGTTACAGGAAGGTCGAAGTACACCTGCTGAACCCTGGGCAGGAACTCTCCCTTCGTATATTCATGTTTTGTGCCGAAAAGTGTGGTCAACTTATCATCCAGCCACAGAGGGGCGTCATATTTTGAGATATTATTCCTTCTTAATTGCAGGAAGAATTCGGCGCTGCTGGTATGCTTTAATGAGAATGAAATATCGTAGTGGTATCCTACATAGTAAATGCTGTCATCTATTTTATTGTCTAAATCGGCAAGATTATTTGAGTTGTTTGAAGATATCCTGGAATGAAAATGGCTGGAGAGTTTAAAGTCTCCGAAATACAAGTCATGTAAAGGATCAAAGGTTTTATATTTATTGTATCCCTCTTCGCTTCCGGGAACTATTATCCCGGAAGTTGATCTCTCTTCAGCAGTGATACTTCTTGCAATTGTAGTTACAAAAAGGATAGTAATCAACACATGGGTTATGATTTTGTTCATGATTCATCCCTCTATTTCCAACAAAATTGTATCTTTTTTTTACAAGTTAAGTTAGGTTTTGGATGCCATTACTTTGCTTTTATATATCCATATGTACAGTAAATTCGAGCTTTTATATAGCAAACATTTCAGTGAAGCGTACAATATATAAAAAATCTTTAGTAACATACTATATAGTAACGTGAGAAATCAAGTAAAAAAATATGTTTGAAATTACAATATTAAAATGTTAACAGTAAAGTACATAAGTATACGTTATCAAATTTGGAAAAGATAATTAACATAAATCAGAAGGCATTGTATACGGATGTTTATGTTTAGCATCCGATGAATCATCATGAGTTACTGGGGCTACTATTTTTGACCCGGCCATTACAACAATGATTGTTAAATTAACAATTCAAGGGGTGAGTCCAATTTTCACTTATCACGAAAAAATATGTGCGGTATTGCAGCTTCTTTCGGAAAGGCCATAAACAAAGAGAAACTAACGCTCTGTCTAGATAAAATTAAACATAGAGGCAATAGAAAAGAAGCTGAAATTCATTCAGGTAATAATTATTTTCTCGGCTGCCGGCGTCTTGCAATAATAAGTCCTGAGAGTGGAAGACAACCTGCTGCAAACGAAGATAAAACAATAGAAGTTGTTTTTAACGGTGAAATCTACAACTTTAAAGAGTTAAAAAAGACTCTTTCAGATCACACATTTGAAACGGACTGTGATACCGAGGTAATTGTTCACCTCTATGAGCAATGGGGAATAGAAGGTTTTAAGAAACTTAACGGTATGTTTGCGTTTGTTTTATGGGACCACAGGACAGGGGAATACATTGCCATCAGAGACCCGCTTGGAGTAAAGCCTCTTTATTATGTCTGCGTCAGTTCAGAAGATTCCATCACCTTTGCATCCGAGCAAAAGGCTCTTGTAGGGCTTGAAGGGGCAATTCACACGCTTCCTCCAGGCCACTACCTGACCCGAAAAGCGATCGGAAAATATTTTTACTTCAATTTCCATTTCGAGGAATTTAAAGCGGATAAACTTTGCAATCTTCTTGAAACTTCAATAAAAAGGCGACTTTACTCCAGCCGATCTTCAGGTGTTTTGTTGAGCGGAGGACTGGACAGTGCTCTTCTAACCTTCTGCATAAAACAATTTACCCCTAATGTCAAAGCTTATTCTGTTGGAATGGAGAATTCAGAAGATCTTTTTTTCAGCAAACGATACGCGAAAGAATTTAACCTTGATTTGAAAACATTAACTCTTTCCGCAGATTTAATTATAAAGAAGCTGCCGGAAATTATCTATCACCTTGAGAGTTATAACCCCTTTCTTGTACGAAGCGGAGTTGGTACTTATTTCGCGTCGCAGCTTGCCGCAAAAAACGAAAGCGTTATTTTCTGTGGAGAAGGAGCTGACGAACTTTTTGCAGGTTACTCATATCTACGTAACTTTCCATTTGCAAGATATTCGGCTTTACTTAAAGAGGGCTTTAACAACCTCCATCAAACAGAACTGCAGCGTTTGGACAGAATGAGTATGGCCCATGCCTTAGAAGCGCGTGAACCATTTCTGGATCTTGACCTGGTTCAATACGCATTCTCAATACCTGTTAATTCCAAAATCAGGCCATGGGAGTCATCTCTGCAAAAACTATGTTTAAGAAAAACATATGAAGATTTGCTTCCTGAATATATTATCAACAGACCTAAAGTTCCCTTTGACAAAGGCGCTGCTATAGACGCTGTTCTGCATAAACACATCAACAAAGAGTTTTCAGATAAAGCATTTGAAGCTGAAAAAAATAAATATACATACTTGAAAAGCTGCGATAAGGAAACAATGTTCTATTTCCTGATTTGGAAAGAATTTTTCTTGCCGGCTAGCCAAACCTTTGTATTAGACAGAGGGCGCTACGTAAATTATGATGAGATACCACCGGAAAATATAATAAATTTCTAAAAAAAGCAGAGCACGGCCTTAGAATAGTAACGAAAATATGTTAGACATATATAGATTGAAAATCAAAATTAACAATGAGGCTAAAAATCTTGACTTTGGAAACCTTACTCTTCATAATGTCACGAAATAAATGAAAAATTAAGACTATACAAGAACCTAACTGGGCAATGCTGGAGTGTTTGGAGAACTATCCATAGTACAATAAGCATAAGTTATCAGATTGGGAAAAGGTCATTAACACAAACATAAATCATGGCTTATTTCCTGCATAGCCTTTAGGGAAATCTCAATAAACCGTTCTAATAGAATACCAAGATGTTCACACTCTTTAATTATTTCTCTATTTATGATAAGACAAAAAACAGGCGTTGTGCTGGAATCACTTAGATTAAGGATTAAGGATGGCATCAAGACTGCTTCCACTCTTGGCTTCAAAGGTATCCAGATCGATGCGACACAAAGAGATATAACCCCTGAGAATCTATCACAGACAGGCAGGCGGGACTTAAGGCGTATTATAGATTTAAATAGATTAGAACTCTGCGCCCTTGGAGGTGAACTAGGGACAGGTTTTATCAATGAAAATGAATTTGATTTTCTCATCAATAGAATAAAAGCAATTATAAACCTTGCTCTCGATTTGCAAACCAATATTATAACCGTACAGATAGGCTGCATACCAACGGAGACCGTTTCAACACATTGGCATGCAGTAAATACAGCCCTTGGCGGGATTGGCAGACATGCCGAAAATTACGGATGCCGGCTCGCCGCAAAGATTTCATTTGATAATTATTCAACACTGAAGGACTTTCTAAAATCATTATACACTGAAGGTATTAGATTAATCTATGATCCTGCATCACTAATGATAAACAACCTGGACCCGATAAAGGGTATACATGAATTACACAAATATATAGTCCACACAAATCTCTGGGATACCAGACAAACTGAAGAGGGAAGAAATATCGAGGTGCCTATTGGAGAAGGGATATTGCCGGTTGAGGAATTCGTCTCTACACTTGAATCAACGGGATATCACGGGTTCTATGTTATCAATTCAAAAACAATGCAGCAACCCGTTGAAAATATCAAAAAGGGTAAAGAGTTTTTAGATAGGTTTTAAATTCTTTATTGTTTCTGTAGATTAAAGATAAACCTTCTTTCTTGCATCATGAGTGGTATTACCTATTTGTCAATAGATTAGGTGATTCCAGATTTGCAGATTTGTCATTCATCCACACTTAACGACCGCCCAAGACCTCCACTACCTGCTCTCGCGTAAGACCACACTTCTCCCTAATTTCCCGCAACTGCTTCCTGACCCTCTCGTTATCATAGTTCTGCTTTGTCATGGTAGAAATTCTTTAGTTTGTTTTTGAGCACTTCCTTATTTATTGCTTCATCATATTTCCAGTAAATCAATACTACTTCATTTTTTTTACACTTTAACCTCTTCCTTTTATCTAGTTTTACTCTTTCTTCAAATGATCTTAATCCTCCAAAAAATTCAACAGGCTCGTAATGTTGCTGGCCCTGATACTCGAAAGCAAGTTTCTCCTGTGGAACATATACATCAAGGTGTTGAGGCTTTAACCACTCTGGTGAGACATGGTGTTGGGTATCCGGGAAAAATGGGTTTACCAAATTAAATAGCTCCATTTCAGAAACCCAGCCTTCCCCAATTTTAGGAAGCCCATGGGCTTCCCTTAACATATTCTCTCCTTCTCTGAGAATTTCTTCAACCAATTCCAAAAAAGGATTACCTATTACTTTTTTCTTTCTGTAATCTATTAAAAAATTGATTTCATAAAACTCTTTGTTTTTGATTTTATGGTTTCTGCCTGTATATTGAATTGCACTTGCCCCATACGTATCCTTTTTTACCTTTTCCAGAGATAGTAAAGTAGTAAAATCCGGCTCTCGCTTTCCTCCTCTCCACGCTTCATGTTTATAATATTCAAGATTTAAAAAGTGATATTTTTTTTCTATGACTTCCTTTTGATAATAATTTGGCGGGAAAGTAGTCCAAAGTCCATTATATCTGGTAAGGTTATACTTTTTCTCTTCTTCAATATCGCATAATTTTACCAAATCAAGATACCTGTCAAACAGCCTTCCTTCAAGGTAAAATCTACCATAATACCAATCAAGAAGGGTAGTGCTTGTTTTGTCAACCCCTTTAACTTTTAGCTCAACAAGCGTGATCTTTTTGTCTAAATCTTCAATTGTAGGAGTATTATTTATCAGAATATCAAGTGGCAACTGTAAACCATTTTCCGTCCATTCTTTTATAGTATAATCTAAACAATCGCAATATTCGTAAACATTAGATTTGATTAGGTTGCTTTGGTCTGATTCCGTTCTAAATGATAAAAGGTCTCTTCCTTTTAAATGAATTCCGCCAAGCCTTTTAAGGTAAATGAGTTCTTTGTGAAGGGGTCCGTAGAATTCGTTTCCCAATGAAGCATAATATTTATTTACTGCTTCTGAAAAATTACTCTCACTAATATGCTTTCTAATTTCAATGTATTTAGGAATAAATTCTCTTGGATTTTTCAGATTTCTTGAATTGTAATATCCTTCTTTTTCAAGCCTTCTTTCTACTTCCAACCTCGAAAGTATCCCTGTTTTAAAATAATTACCTTCTGCAACAAATAGGGACAGCGACCGTTAAAAAAGGGTGTTATGAGTGTCTTCATAATAATTTAAATAAAAAAAGGGGACAGATTTATTTTGAATCTCCTTTTTCATTTCTTATCTCGCAAACAATGATTAGTTGCTTTTCTACCTGGAATAATAGTTTTCAGAAACATTTCTTTCTCTTCTTGAATAAATGGCAAAAGATAGGGAGAGTTTCCATTTATTCTAACAGCATATACAAAAATATGAAGAATGAACTATTGTCTTTTCCGTGTTTTGATGTTAGTAAATTATATTATGGATATCAAGGATAAGTTTAGACTTGTTATGTAGTCAATTACGTCAGAATTCATGCAGCCTTTCTTAGTTTATACGGTTTAATTAAAATGTCTGCGGGAATTCCAATAAATTTATGTAGTTTGCGAATCATTGAAATTGACAGACTACGCTTTCGGTTTAAAACTTCTGAAACCCGAGCGCTGCTGCCAATACATGGTTCTAAATCTTTTCGAGACAATCCTCGGCTTTCAATGTAATAAAAGATTGCATCAATTGGATTTGGTTTGGGTATTTTGTAATGAATATCCTCATAAGCTTCAACAAGGGTTGTCAAAACATCTAAACGGTCACTCTCAGGAGTATCAGGTTTAGCTTCAAATAGGGTTTCTATTTCTTTGAGGGCGGCATGATAATCTTTTTGTGTTTTGACAGGTTTGATTTCCATTATAATTTTCCTCTTAGATAGTTGAAACATCCACCAGGTCATATTCTTTATGTGAACCAATAAAACGGATATAAACAATGGAATGTCCGTAATTAATAGCAACCACCAAACGATATTTTTTCCCTTTTATATTGAAAACTGCACGGTCATTGGTAATTATACTTGCATTGCTATAAACATTTCTTATATCGGTAGGAGATTTCCATTTTGCCTTTTTTACATCTGCATACCAAGCTTGTAATGGCTCTCGAATGTCTGCATGATTTATCCAAAAATCTTTAAGCCTTTTACGGGAAATAATTCTCATGAAAAAACCATTATATCATTCTCCCGGATTGGGAGCAAGTGCTTTTTTCTTTATAGTTTTCATCGCACCTTATCCTATGAGAAGTATTAATAAGCTCATTTAAAATATTTCAATATCCTCCGCTTTTTATCTTTTGTTGTGATTTTAGCTATTATGTCTGATTTATCTCTCTTTCTATTTAAGGTTTTTAAGATAGCTAATGCATGATTCTTACGTTTAAAAATAGTTGCAGAATTAATGTCACTACACCATGTTTCGTCTGAAACATTGAAATAATGCTGTCAATTAATACTTGAAGAGAAATTTGACACTATAATATAC
>JBHHYW010000006.1:0-20307 GCA_046757745.1 Candidatus Scalindua sp. | reverse complement strand
CCAGGGGGGGAGTATGCACAACTGTTTGTTTGCAATCTTTAATCTTTCCAGGGTCCGGCTGAATACGCTTGATGTACTCCATTCGATATTATCAAAGAGAGCATTGTCCTTTTCTGAAAGCCCGATTAGATAATAGCCTCCATCGAAAGTAGGACCTATTGTGACAGGAACCTCTTTTAATACATCGAATGCTTCTCTTATGTAAGATAAAGGGAGGGTGGGACTGTCTGTGCCTATGATTACGGTTCTTTTGAAGCCTTTATCGAAAGAGTGCTTGAAGGCATTCTTCATTCTTTCACCAAGATTGTACCCTTTCTGTGGTAAATAATCTACTGAATGACCGCATAATCTTTGGAATGTCTTTTCAGCATAACCTGGTGAATATGCAACAGTAATCCTCCTGCATTTCAGTTTAAGCGCTGAGCTTATTGTATCGGCAATAAATGCCTCATATAGTTCGGCAGCTTTTGTGGGAGTAATATGAGAAGTAAGTCTTGTCTTTACCTTGCCGGGAACCGGGCTCTTTGCGAATATGATAAGACATGTGCTCATGTTGAGTATTCGGATAGATCAGTCGAGGATACAAGCTTTCCAGGTCTTTAACAAAATACCCCCCCCTATCACAGAGAAATTAAAGATACTTATAACACGTCATTTATCATGAAATTAAATGTGTAGTTGCGTGTATATTCACCAAAATCAATCGGCAAAACAAGATTAAAAGTTGAACCCTTTAAATCTTCACCCCTTCCTTCAAAGCTGTACCTTGGGAAGAGTGGCTCTAATAGATTGTATATTCTGTACGAAGAAATAGTATGTCTATCGTCGCCTATACAGAAATCCGGCCAGATATTGATCCACACATAGCCAGTTGTCTCAGTACCCGGACCTATTTTCATTGGCGTGGCATACAAATGGTTGTCTCCTGAAAAGTCCGTTACCTCCTGAACATAATCCTGGCCATAATGAATCCTGTGGGATTCACCGGCAGAATCTATATATTCGGCCTTGTCCCTGACAAGGTTTATTTCGTGGTCTGTCTTGTTCTTGATTGACAGACGGATATTCTCGGAAGAGGGAATAAATTTGAAATGAACATCAACATCCTCAAAACCCATTGCCTGCCCGACTACGTCGTTCTGGCGGGTTTTGTTTTGTGGTTCAATCAGTGAAAAACTATAACGGTATGGTGTATATGAACAGCCGGCAATAATCAGGCATATATACCCAAATGCTATTGCCTGCTTGATATTAAGCAATTTTAACATTTTCTAATCCTCCTTCGCATCATTCCTGCCCCGGCAGGCGGGTATTATACGAACGTATGGATTCGCTGGCAACACGCATAAGGTCTCTTCTATTCATTGTTGAAGTCAGGCTATACAGTGTATTGCCATGTCTCCATAAAACTACATTATATCCTTTGTATCTTCCAAAGTGGTATGCCCTGCCTTTGAAGAGTTCATGACTCAGCTTGTTAATATTCATACCTGAACCATTTACCATCTCTAGGGATATCTTGTTATGGTAATCGCTTAATCCAACATACGCGCTCTTTCTCCCTGCTAAACTTGAATCCTTGCATCCCAGGAGTTTCATCTTGCTACCGTTACATTCCGGGACATCTATGGCAATATTGGATCGTTGTAAATTCTTAAAATGCCTTCTTATCTCATTTCTATCTGAACTGACAAGGTCAAGGTGCATATTGTCATTAACGAAACTATCGTGACGTTCTGCTGCCACCTGAACAATAGGTGGAAAAACTGCTGTCCTGAGAAAAACAAGATAAACAGTTAGGCATACAATCGTTATTGGCAGCAAGACAGCCATTGTTACAAAAGCGGGCCTTAATGTAAAAAACCCAAAGATTCCTGTATGGTGTTTTGCCTTTGGTTCTAGAGCAATTGGTTCTCGCCTGCTGTGCTCTTCCCGACCGCGTTCGACCTGTAGGCGGCCCCAAGGGGCGTCACTGGCGACACTCAGGTCTGTCCACTGGCTTACGATTCTTTGCACTACATGTTGAGGTATTTTGTGAAGAGGTGTCTTATCTTTTATAATTTTCTTTATAGCTTGCTCGAATTCAAACTTCTCACAACATTTTTGGCACATTTCCAAATGTTGCTTAATTGCTGATTGGTTGTCCTCATCAAGTTCGTTATCCAAGAATTCGTGGAGCCACTCAATCGCTTCTTTACAAGTCGTCATTTTATTTCCGTCCCCCCCTTGCCTTGTTTTTCTTTTAAATAACCTCTTTCATTTGCGTAGTTCCATAACGATTTTTGCAACAGTCTTCTTGCTCTGAATAACCTTGATTTCACCGTCCCTATCGGACACCCGATAATCTCTGATATTTCTCCGTAACTGAGATCTTCAATATCCGAATACAGAACAACTTCTTTGAAAGCAAGCGGCAAACTATCAACCGCATTCTTCACCTCATCTTCCAAAAACTCATATACATTATTAGAATAACCACTTGAATAATCTTCGCTTGTTCTAGTGCTTTTTATTTTGTTATATAAATAAAAATCTTCGACCTCTTTATAATGAACTTCTTTCGGTTCTCTTATCTTTTTTCTAAATGAATTAATGAAAGTATTTCGTAATATTTTGAATAGCCACGCTTTCAGGTTGGAACCTTCTTTAAAAGTATGTGAGAATCTATGTACCTTAAGGTATGTCTCTTGCACCAAGTCCTCAGCCTCTTCCCTGTTTCTCGTCATCCTCATTCCAACGTTAAAGAGCGAATCAATATGTTCCAGAGCGGCTGATTCAAATTCCTTAATTTTGCCTTCTTTTTTGGCTGACTCTCCCATTAATCACCTTAAATAACAATTGCTGGAACAAAAAGGTTCCGATTTAGTACTTAATACTGAAAATTTGATTTGCATTAGCCACGTTCATAGAACAAGTGCCATATAGCCCTTTTTTTAGAACAAATGTTAATAAATTCCTGGTTCTTTACTGATCATCAATAAAGCTGAGCTTAATCGTTTCGATTGAGGTGTATGTAACATAATGTTAGTGTGTTCTTTAAAAACAATCAAAAATTCTCGTTTATGTTATTAAAGTCAGGAAAAAAGGCAAGAAAATTATTGCTGAAGAATGCAGATATGAGATTTGGTTAATACCCTCTCATCATATATCAAAATTTTGTTTACTTTCTTAATAAATACATTATATTTGAGGTTTTTAACTAAATTGGAAATAAATCTGCGCTGATAATTGTCTATGATGGGTTCAATTAAACCTTAGAAAATTCACTTTTTAGCAATAGTAAATTGTTTTACAACAAAATAGGATAGTAATCATCTCTTAAATTAAGTCAGTTCAAGGAGAAACATATGAGCCGTAAGACAGTAACAGTTGATGGTTGTACTGCGTGTGCTCACGTAGTACACGCTACCAATGAAATTATCACGATTTATCCAATAACACCTTCATCGCCTATTGCAGAGATCTGTGATGCAAAGTCCGCAAAAGGTCAAGAGAATATATGGGGATCAGTGCCAAAAGTCAGTGAGATGCAATCAGAAGCAGGTGTTGCCGGGGCAGTACACGGTTCTCTTACTACCGGAGCTATGGCCACAACCGTTTCCGCGTCCCAAGGTCTTCTTTTAATGATTCCAAATATGTATAAAATCGCTGGTGAGCTGACTCCAACGGTATTTCACATAACTGCCCGTTCTCTTGCTACCCAGGGTTTATCCATTTTTGGAGACCATTCAGACGTAATGGCAGCACGTTCCACGGGTTTTGCAATGTTGTGTTCTCAAAACGTACAGGAATCGATGGATTTTGCCCTCATATCTCAGGCAGCTACACTTGAATCCCGGATTCCGTTTTTGCATTTCTTTGATGGTTTCAGGACATCCCACGAAATCCAAAAGATTGAGGAAGTCAGTTTTGATGATATGAGTACCATGATAGACGACGATCTTATCTTTGCGCACCGCAAAAGAGGATTGACACCCGACCGCCCAAGCATTCGCGGCACATCACAAAATCCTGATGTATATTTTCAGGGGAGAGAAACTGTTAATAAATATTATGATGCAACACCTGGCATAGTCCAGAAGGCAATGGATAAATTTGCCGGCACAGTCGGACGGCAGTATAAACTGTTTGATTATCTTGGTGACCAGGAAGCAGAACATGTTATTGTGGTTATGGGTTCCGCAAGTGAGGTAGCACTGAATACTGTCAACGCACTTAATGAGAAAGGGGAAAAACTTGGAATAATTCTGGTCAGGCTTTACAGACCGTTTGATATAGATGCTTTTGCCGGAAGTTTGCCATCAAGCGTAAAATCTATCGCAGTACTTGACCGTACCAAAGAGCCGGGTGCAATTGGAGAACCTTTATATCTGGACATCAGGACGGCCATTGGTGAGATGATGGACAAAGGTATATCTAAATTAAAAGGGTATCCAAAAGTCATCGGCGGACGTTACGGCCTTGGTTCAAAGGATTTCACTCCCGCAATGGTAAAGGCCATTTTTGATAATCTTTCACAGGATAAACCGAAAAATCATTTCACAATAGGTATCAAAGACGATGTTTGTGATACCAGTCTTGAATATGATGAGTCTTTTGATATAGGCGAAAAGGGTGAATTCCGCTCGCTGTTTTACGGTCTGGGATCTGACGGCACTGTAGGCGCAAACAAGAATACTATTAAGATTATCGGGCAGGAAACAGACAACTACTCGCAGGCATACTTCGTGTATGATTCCAAGAAATCAGGCGCAACTACAGTATCACATCTTCGTTTTGGAAAGGAGAAAATACACAAACCGTATCTTATTAGAAAGGCAAACTTCATTGCATGCCACAATCCTTCATTTCCAGACAAGATAGACATGCTCTCAAACGCAGAAGAAGGAGCAACATTCCTTCTTACGACATCTCACAATAAGGATGGGGTATGGGATACGCTGCCGGTTGAAGTACAGGAACAGCTTATTTCAAAGAAGATGAAATTCTATATTATTGACGCCATCTCACTCGCAGAAGAGATTGGTCTTGGCGCAAGGATAAACATGATTATGCAGACAGCATTCTTTATAATCTCCGGAATCATCCCTAAAAAAGATGCTGTTAAATCAATAAAGACTGAGATAAAAAAGACATATATGAAAAAGGGTGAGGACATAGTTAACTTGAACTATGAAGCAGTAGATAAGGCATTGCAGAATATTGTCGAATTACCAGTCCCTGATAAAGTTACCAGCAAGGTACACATGCGTCCACCGGTACCTGTACATGCGCCTGAATTTGTTAAGAACGTAACAGCCAAATTGCTGGCCAACAATGGAGATTCTCTTCCTGTATCAGCAATGCCTGCCGATGGTACATGGCCTACAGGAACTACTCAATATGAAAAACGGAATATCGGTGTTAATATACCAATATGGGAATCTGACGCCTGTATTCAGTGTGCTCAATGTTCGTTTGTCTGTCCGCATGCAAGCATAAGAGTAAAGGCATACGATTCATCACAGCTTAAGGATGCACCTTCCGCATTTAAGTCAGTAGATGCTACCGGCAAAGATATGAAGGGGCTTAAATTCACTGTGCAAGTCGCCCCCGAGGACTGTACCGGCTGCGGTTCATGCGTATTTAATTGCCCGGGGCAGAAAAAGGATGCAGATGGAAACAAGATTGAAGGCGTTAAAGCCATAAACATGAAACCTCAAGAAGCTGTGCGCCAGGAAGAAACAGAAAACTATGATTTCTTTCTCAATCTTCCTGAAACTGACAGATCCAGGTTCAAAGTTTCAAACGTTAAGGGAAGTCAGTTTGTAAAGCCGCTCTTTGAGTATAGTGGCGCATGTTTAGGCTGCGGTGAAACACCTTATATAAAACTAATGACACAACTATTTGGCGACCGCCTGATGATTGCTAACGCAACTGGCTGCAGTTCTATTTATGGTGGAAATTTACCGACAACCCCATATACCAAAAGGGACGATGGAAGAGGACCCGCATGGTCAAATTCTTTATTTGAAGATGCAGCCGAGTTTGGCCTCGGCATGAAGCAGACAGTGGATAAATTTCATGCTCAGGCAATGGAATTGATAGACCGTCTTGCGGCAGACCCCTCTTACGCAGATCTGAAAGATTTATTTGACACCATCAAGGAGGCAGATCACTCGATACAAGATGGTATTGAGGAACAAAGGCTCCGTGTTGAAAAACTGAAAGAAAAACTCTCTGTAAATAATTCTCAGGAAGCAAAGAACCTGCTGTCCCTTGCCGACTATATCGTTAAGAAGTGTGTATGGGCTATTGGAGGAGATGGTTGGGGTTATGATATCGGTTATGGAGGAGTTGATCACGTACTGGCATCAGGAGAGAACATAAAGTTATTGATTATGGATACTGAAGTATATTCAAATACCGGCGGCCAGATGTCCAAAGCAACACCACTGGGAGCGGTTGCCCCGTTTGCGGCCGGTGGAAAGAAAACACCCAAAAAGAATATAGGTATGATAATGTCAACTTACGGTAATGTTTATATTGCCCAGGTTGCATTTGGAGCAAATCCGGCTCAGGCACTTAAGGCATTCATAGAAGCAGATGCATACAACGGCCCCGCTTTGATAATTGCCTATTCGGTTTGTATTGCACATGGTATGGACATGAGTAAGGGAATAGAAGCTATGAAGAAAGCTGTGACAAGCGGTTACTGGCCGCTTTATCGGTACAATCCCGATCTCGAGGCACAGGGCAAGAATCCTCTGACCATAAACAGTAAAGACCCTTCAACTCCGTTTGAGGAATATGCCTATCGTGAGAATCGCTACAAAGCGCTTAGGGCAAGCAATCCTGAAGTCGCAAAAGAGCTTATGAAACAGGCGGAGGCGAACATCATGAGGAGATGGAAATTACTCAAACACATGGCTGCCTGGGACCCTGAGGCATGAGGACTGTTTAGATTCTTTTACGGCATTTCCAGGTCTTCTACTTTGGGAAGGTCTTTAATTGATTTCAAACCGAAATGGTCGAGGAACTTTGTGGTTGTGCCATACAGGAGCGGGCGGCCCAACACCTCATCACGTCCCGTAATCTTTACCAGCCCTTTTTCTATTAATGTCCTGATCATCTGACCGGATTGAACACCACGGATTGCCTCGATTTCTGCACGGATAATAGGTTGTTTATATGCAATAATTGACAGGGTCTCCAGAGCCTGTTGTGAAAGTTTGCTTTCACCACTCTTTTTACGTATCTTTGATATCCATTCGTGATATTCAGGGCGTGAGAGTAATTGAAACCCGTTTGCAATTTCTTCAATCTGAAACACCCTGTCATGAGTATCATATTCTTCACGTAATTGTTGGATTACTTCTCGAATCTCCTTTGCTTCGGCACCTTCGACGATTTCGCATATCTTGCGTACTGAAATAGGCTCTTGAACGGCAAACAAAAGGGCTTCTACTATTCTCTTAACTTCATCAGGAGATTTGTTTTCCAATGGTATCATTGATTATCGTAAATATTCGTTGTCTATGTAACCGGTAAGCTTTCTCTACTAAACATCCTTTTTTTGTTTCAAGATTATAAACTTAGATGTTCTGTTCTGCCGCTTAATGAACATCAATATATCCTCATCTTGTTGAATCTTCAAGATTACCTGACGAAATCCATCAACACTTGTAACAGGCTTGCGCTGAACCTCTATTACAAGATCACCTTTTTCTAAACCGGCCTTGTAAGCAGGACTATCTCTCTGTATGTTTCTTATAATAACTCCTTCTTCACCTTCGTACCCCAGTCTCACTGCCAGTTTACCGGTAAGATTTTGAACAACCAGTCCTAAATCCTTAAATAGATCTTTTTCACTTCTGGCATTAGTTTTTGGCGACTCTATTATAGTAGTATTAAATGTAAGCTCCTTACCGTCTCTTATTACTGTCATCTTCACTTCTTCGTTGATAACGGTTCTGGTAACGAGGCTTATAAGGTGGAGAAGGCCTTTTATCTTCTCGCCATTATACTTAATTATTACATCACCGCTTTTAATACCGGCATTTGCTGCCGGGGAGTTTGGTTCTATATTGCTTACAAGTCCGCCTGAGTTATTCTTAAGTCCGAGAGCTTCTTTTAATTGTACAGTTATAGGTTGAGCAGTAACTCCTAACCAGCCCCTGGTAACCCTTCCATATTTAATCAGGTCTTCAGTTGCTTTTTTTACCACATTTACTGGAACTGCCAGGCTTATTCCAAAATAACCAGTTGATTGTTTTGGCGGCATAGTGCTGATACCTACTACCTCTCCATTCAAATTAACGAGTGGGCCTCCATAGCTATCAGGATTAATGGTAGCATCTGTTTGTACAAAATCTTCAATTCCAGTAACCTGTACGTTTGATGTTCCTTTCGCACTAATTATACCGCTTGTAATCGTCTGTCCTATACCGAGAGGGCTACCTATTGATAAAACAATTTCTCCTAATTCCAGAGAATCGGAATTACCAAATCTCGCCGGTGTTAAGTCTTCAGCATCTATCTTTAATACTGCTATGTCTGACCTTGTATCTGTGCCAACTAATTCCGCTTTAAATTCCCGGCCATCGTACAAACTAATGATAATTTCATCCACATCTTCTATCACATGCTTATTTGTTATGATATAACCCCCATTGTTATAGATGACACCTGTACCCTGACCCTTAATCCGGAATCCTCTGTTCAGCGTATTTTGCTTTATTCTGGTTGTGTGGATATTCACAACAGGCGCTTTCGTATTCTTTGCTATAGAAACAAAAGTATCCGAGAGAACCTTATTTGCAAAACTCTCACAGGAAAAAGAACCAGTGATCAGAAATATGGTTAATATGGCGACATAATGCAGGACGCATCTCAGTAATGACCAACTACTAGCTGACTCTAGTTGCATCAGGTTTTTCCTCTATTTCATCATTCAGGATATTCTTTAACTCTTCCTCTTCTATCACCTCTTTCTCCATCAATACCTTTGACAGTTTAATAAGCATTGGTTTCTGTTTCTCTAACCATTCTCTGGTTTTCGCATAGGCATCATCAATAATCTTTTTTACCTCTATGTCTATATCCCTTGCAGTTTCTTCGCTATAATCTTTACTGGAACCCATACCCCACCCCAGGAAAGCAGGTTTATTTTCCGGCTCGAAGGTAACTATTCCCAGCTTATCACTCATACCATAATATTTGACCATTCTCCTTGCTATGTCCGATGCTTTCTCAAGATCGTTTTGCGCTCCTGTAGAAACCTCGTCAAATATTATTTCCTCTGCAATCCTGCCACCGAGCAAAACTGAAATACGGTCCGTCAGTTCCTCTCTGGTCATCATATATCTATCTTCAGTGGGTAGCTGAAGGGTATAGCCCAATGCCGCAACGCCTCTTGGTATTATAGAAATTTTCTTTACCTTGTCTGTAGTCTTTAAGGTTGACGCTACCAGTGCATGCCCGCATTCATGGTGGGCTACTATTTCTTTTTCCTTCTTGCTTATAATTCTTTTTTTCTTTTCAAGCCCTGCCATAACTCTTTCTATGGCTTCTTCTATTTCACTCATACCAACGTTATCTTTGCTGCGTCTGGCTGCGAGTAATGCAGCCTCGTTTATTATGTTTGCTAAATCAGCCCCCACAAAGCCTGGCGTCATTGCCGCAATAGATTTAAGGTCTACTTTTTCGTCAAGTTTTACACCTTTTGAATGAATGACTAATATTGCTTCCCTGCCATTTAAATCCGGCCTGTCAACAACAACCTGTCTATCAAATCTTCCCGGCCTGAGAAGGGCCGGATCAAGAGTTTCAGGACGGTTTGTGGCACTCATAATTATTACGCCCGTATTAGCATCAAACCCGTCCATCTCCACTAGTAGCTGATTCAGTGTCTGTTCCCTTTCATCATGACCTCCAACAGGATTTGAACCTCTCGTCTTACCCAGGGCGTCAAGTTCATCAATGAATACTATACATGGCGCCTTTTGAACTGCCTGGCCAAACATGTCTCTTACTCTGGCAGCTCCGACACCCACAAACATCTCAACAAATTCAGAACCACTTATACTGAAAAATGGAACCCCTGCTTCTCCGGCAACCGCCTTTGCCAGTAGCGTCTTACCTGTCCCCGGAGCACCAACCAAGAGTACCCCTTTAGGTATTCTCCCGCCTAAACTTGTAAATTTATGAGGAGTTTTCAGGAATTCGACTACCTCCTGTAATTCCTCTTTTGCCTCGTCTATGCCTGCTACATCATCAAAGGAAAATTTCAAATCTTCCTGGGCATATACTTTTCCCTTACTCTTTCCAAATGACATTACACTGCCTGTGGGACCCATTTTCTTGAAAACAAAACGCCATATGAGAAAGAAAATACCAATAGGTATTATCCATGTGAACAGAAACTGCTGTAACCATGTATTTTCATAGTTTCCGGAAAATTTTACACCCTGAGCTTCAAGTTCTTTAACCAGTTCAGGATCATCGACTCTTGCCGTAACGAAAGTTTTCTTTTTTTCCGATCTATAGTCTTCCACCTTCAAGGTTCCCTTTATAAGACTTGATGTAATCTGGCATGATTCAATCCTGCCGTCTTTAACTAATCCCTTAAACTCACTATAAGATATGTTTCCAACTACAGGGTTAAAAAGGTATGATGAAAGACTCATAAGGACAAAAGCTGCGATGAGAATATACCAGATGGGAAAGTTAAACTGCTTCTTTAAGGGTTCTTTTTTTTGCTGTTTCATAACTTTGACTCATGCTGTTTACTGCTTTTCTTCACTTACCAGATTGGAGTCTATTATACACAATTCGCGTATTAGTACACACCATATTTTTGATTACACCCTAACTCAAACAAGTCGGAATTATAATATTGGGTAATTAAGTAATCCTTCAATCCTTAAATTATGATAATTTACATGTCTGACTACATGTTTTCTTCTGCATGTTTCGCATCTTCTTTCTGTTTTGTATCCTCTTTCGCATCCTCTTCTTTGTTTTCTCCTGCAGGAGACAGTACATCAATAATTCTTTTTATAGGGCTTGTCAGTGGTTTCAACCCAATCATGGTACTTTTCGGATTTGAAAGCGTTCCTGTTATTTGTACCTTTGTGAGGGTCTTTCTGACACCGCCAACTACAAAATCCATTAATCCCCCAATGAAGGGTATTTGAGAAAAAGTCTCTTTGTTTAAACCTGCTACTACCGTTAAATCAATTGTGCCATCAAAACCTGCCGTTCCTACACAACCCAATTCTATAGAATCACTGAATACCTCTAATTCTTCTATGTCGACTACTTTGTCTTTTATAGAATACTTTATATTTGCAGTATGAAATGCCTCTCTTTTGGGTACAGATAAATTCAAAAGTTTTAAAATGCTCAATAATGCGGGCAACTCGGAAAGATAACCTTCCCTTAATTTGGCATTCCCTTTGGCTGTAAAATTGTCCAGACCTTTACCTGTACCCTGAAACTCAATATTTCCTTCACACAACCCAGCCCATTCTTGCTGACCTTTTGAAAAACCCTCCATCAATTTTTGTAAAGATACTTTTTCAAAATTGAGTTCCCCCTCATATGCTCCATTTAATGATATACTATCAAGTTTGATAGAACCATTGACTTTGCCTCCATAGCATATTCCACTAAAATTCCTGCTTGTAAGCTGCTCTCCTTCAATGTTTATTCTCCCGTCTATATCTGATATGCTGAAAGGGAAGTTGGTAAATCCAATCCCACACCCTTTGGTGTCAATGATAACTGCATGCCTGTCAACACCCATTACATCATTAATTTCATCCTCGAATATTACATCTAACCGTCCCACAGGTTCTATTTTAATCTTTCCGTTTTTGAGTAGTTCAGGAAATTTATCTAATATATCTTCAGTAACTTTTAAATCAGTAACATCGTATAAAGCCTTCTTGTTTTTATTTCTCAGGCTCAGTGTGCCATTGCCGGTAACATGTGAAAGTTGGTTACCGGCAATAACATATCCTCGCAAGCTTTTAAACTGGAAATTATTTTTATCAATTATTATCCTGCCTACAATGTCTGATACCTTAAAAGGTATTATTGCAGATTCATATTCATTGCCCTTGCAGTCAGCAGTAACTATGTATTCATCTTTACTGCTATCTTCATGTCCGGTATACTCAATCGTTAAATCAACTTGCCCTGTAGGTTTGTTCTGAGACCATATCTCTTCACCTTTCCTCGGAATACTCTTAATTATTTCTTCTGTCAGATCCAGATTCGGGATTGAAATCATAAATCTCTTTTCCTTGCTTTTCAGATCCATCTCACCATTAAAGATTGTGCGGTTGACCTTGGACCCATTCAAGAGGTATCCACTCATGTTTTTTAAATATATGGTTTTCCCATCATTCTTAATGAGTCCAACGATATTCGTCAGATCATAAGGGATGTTTGGGTACCTTGCCTTAATTCCTTTACAAATCGCTTCAGCTGAATATTCAGTAACTGATTTGTCTTCGTCACTTTCATATTTTATTGTCAGGTCTATATTCCCTTCTGGTTTATAATCCTTCCATACCTTTTCTCCTACATCAGGAATCATTTTCAAGAGTTTTTTTGTAATATTAAAGTTTGGGATGGTTAGATTAATGCTTTTCCTGGCGCTGCCAGCGCCAAAGAAGGCGTCAATCTCCCCTTGTGATTGCTGACCCTCATTCTGAACATCTCCCTTCATGCTCTTTAAGAATGTACCTTTTCTGGAAAATTCTAACTTACCATTAACATGCTTTAATAAAAACGGCCACTTTATATACGTCATCTCGCCATCAATAACATCAAGTTCCAGTAAGTAGTCCATCTTCCTTTTGCTATCTTTGTTGTTGAAATCAAGAGTACAATCGAAATCAAACTTTCCTACAGGTGAATACATCTTCCAGAACTTTTCTCCTATTACTGGTAGTTCTTTCATAAGTTCTTCAGTCATAGTCTTATCTCTGGTCTGGGCTACTAACTTCAGTTCCGGTGTTGCAAGATTGGTATCAACATTAAGCTCTAATCCCTTCCAAAGCCCATCATTGATGATACCTTTAATAATTATATCCCTTAACGAACCTCCAATTTGCTGGCCAAACAAATCCACCTTTTCAATATTTAAAACACCTTTCCTGAATATTACTTTATCAAACACATGTATATTAGCAGCCTTGACAATAACCCCGCTCCTTAGTTGATCTGTTGGATATTTTAATCCCGAATGGTCTAAAAGGGCTTTAACACCATTTAGAAATCTCCATATTGCACCTTTTTCCCTGACCATGAATAATTCAGGAGACACAATCATAATACTGTTTATTAAAATTTCTCCCCGTAATAAGGCCAATGGTTCATGTCTGATAAAAACTTTTTCTACCTCTAAGCGTAAATTTTCAGGATTTTTCCCCTCAAATTTAAAATTACTCAAATCAAGTCCCTTGAACAGGTCAAAATGGGCATGCTCTATAGTTAACTTACCTCCAGTGAGGGCTTCAAATCTCTTTGTAATCCTTGACTTGATTGCCTTTTCTGATGTAAATGTTTTAAGAGCGACATATCCTCCTATGAAAATACACCCGATCACAGAAAATATTATAATTAATATCAGCGTAACTTTAGGTTTTGGCAAGAATTACTCCTGTATATGAATACGTTAAATTCTAGTATTATAGAAAGATACAGCCATTTTATACCTATTTCAAGTATAAATTCACTACAGATTTGTCAGTGCAGAGTCAGCAGCCTGACAAAACTTACCGGATTGGCAGTTATCCCTGTTGCGAAAACGTCATAAAAGAAGTTTTGTGGCTAGTTGATAGTGTAAGCGGAAAGATTGTTAGAAGATTCTTTTTACGTGGTTTCCTTTTTACAACCGCAATATGAAGGGTATTTTGATGCGTTACGACTGAAGATCATATAGTAGTTTACATTAAATGTCATCTTGATCTGAAAGTAATAGATACTTTACTTTTACATTATAACATCTTAGTCTATAAGCTGACAATTTTTTGCTTTTTTTGACTGGAAATTGTCACCTTATAGACTGTTTTACCACTCCTTCGGAGTGTTAAAGAAAAAAGTTTAATGCTTGTCCTCATGAAAATGGGGAACAAAGCTGTAGAATAACAAATAGGGCTTTTACAAGTTAACTATTCTTTTATTACAATAAGGGAAAGTTTGAAAACCATAGGTTTTCATTTGACCACCTGGCCGAGCCAGAACCAAAAAGGGGATAGATATCTAAGTTCTGGCTCGGCCAGGTTAGGATGCAATCAAATTTGATCGTGCAAATTTATGAAGAGCTATTCCCCAAGAAATGTGTCGCCAGTCATTCTTGGATTGTATTTACTATAAAGCTGTTTCATGTTTACGGTTTCATCTGCCTCTGATATTAGACGCAACAACTTCTCTTGTTCTTCCTGGAGAATTTCTTGAAATGACTTTTCATACTTTTTCTTTATTTCTTCTTCACGAATATCAGTGGTGAAGAGGTGAGAAAGCATTCTATTTATTTTCATGTAGATATCCCTATTATCTAACTGCCCTTACCTATTTTTCATTAAATCTCGTTCTTGTAAAATACTATGAAGCAAGAGAAAGGGCTGCCGCAATGTCAGAAAAGTTTAATTTATTGATTTTATAATTTACTTCTGCAACTTTATTTATCATTTCTTTCACATGTTCATCTATTTTCAAAAATGCAGCCCCAATACCAAATAAAAAAGCATCTGGATGTTTTATCACACGGGTAACGACCCCATCACATTTTATAGCAGGTGCGGATTTCGAAAAACCAATTTTCAGATCCATGATTGTACCTACTTCCATATTGTTGCTGGAATTAAAGAAGACACCTCCTGCCCCCAAATCATTTACAGCAACCATATCCCAGATTCCACATGGTTTAATCCGGAATCTTGTCATATATGGTTTTTCTAGTCTTTTAAATCTTCTTTTTTCTGCAATATTATACATATAAAATCTCCAAACATTCTCTGTTACTATCATTATCGACATTTTTGTAATTGCCTTTAATAAAAAACTCAGAATACTGGAGTATTTCGTGGTTGTTTCCAGGAAGGACAAAACTGCTGTACCGGAATTTATGACAAGAGGATGGATAAACAGGAAAAGTAGCCGTTAAAGACTTATGAGTAAGGATTTAAGATCACTGAGTAATATAGCTTCATGGAAGAGAAGAAACTAAAAGGGAAAGGCTTGAGATGATGATAATGGCTTAAAACTCCGAATCTTGAACTCCGAAGTAAACTACAATATTACCAGAATTTAAGATTTAATATATAAACAGTATTCATTTAAAGCACGGTCTTACCACACTGTGGTTTCAGTCTGCTTCTTCAAATTTGTTTCTCAAGAGATCATTTGCATCGTTTATTTTCGCAATACGCTCATCTATATCGTTTATGAAGACACCTATTATCTTTTTTACGTCTGAATCATCAGTGTTAGCACGTTCCAATTCTAAACTGTTTCGCGTTAATGAAAGTGCATCTATTATCAAATCTCTGCCCTGGATTTGAGTCTGTATGATCTGGTCTCTAGCCTTTAAGGAATCATTTTGTAGATACTCAATAGCGTCAACAGCTTTATTGGCCTTGATAAGGGCCTCTTTAGTAGATTTCCTTTCGATGGTTGTAAGTAACAACAAGATTATGGATACAGCCATCATGACAGCAGTTATCAATATCCCTATCTTATTAATACGAAAGGACATCTTGTGGAGATTAACAGATGTTTGGACTCCAGCAGTAGAGTCTTCAAGATCTGCTTCAGTACTGTTATCTGACTGAATATCGTCTGCTTTCTCCGTAAATCCTTCGACATCTTCGTCACTTTCGAGAAAGGCTCTGATTGAACCGGCAGTTGATTTATCACCCTGAGTATCGTCTTCTCCTGCGGTAAGGTTTTCAGTTTCAGCAGGACTTTCGATTACTGCATCAGTGGTCTCATCTGCTTGGCCACCTGTCTGATCCTCTGTCTGAACATCCTCTGCTTTTTTCATAACTCTTCCTGTTTCAGCAGCGGCTTTGACAACTTCCTCAGTTACATCATCTGCCTGGCCGCCTGTCTGAGAGTCTTCTATATCAACTTCAACTATCTCATCTGTCTGATCGTCAGATTTGGTATCAACTGCTCCCTCAGTAAGGATTTCGACATCATCAGTGCTTTCGGGAACCACCCCAGCTACGGCTTCTGCCTGTTCGTTAGGTTGAATATTATCTGTATTCTCCTCAATATTCTCAGCCTCAGCAGGGCTTTCAATAACATCTTCAGTTGCATCACTTGACTGGCCTTCTATCTGAACGGTTTCCACTTTCTCCACAAGATTTTCAGTATCAGCAGTACTCTCGGAAACCGTTTCAATTACTTCACCTGCTTGATCGTATATCCGAGTATCGTCTACTTCTTCTGTAAGGTTTTCAAATTCAGCAGAGCTTTCAATTACTGCTTCAGTTGCATTACCTGTTGGTTTATCAGTTTGAGTGTCGTCTGGTTTCTCTTCTTTTGCCATTATATATCCAACATAGCTTTTATATTATTTGTAATAAAATGAAATCTTATCCTCGTATCATTGATATTTCCTGTTCGACCAAGAAACCGGCCTGGCCTGGTTTGTCGATGGCGTACTGATACAGGGAATATTGAAAATTAGTACTTAACCGGATATAAAGCTAGGCGTTATTAATGCTAAACCCATGCCAAAGCAAAACCTATAGTCTGTGTTTGAGTGTATATATGGATTAGCTGGTAACTAACGGTGATATCAATACTTATGTGAAATGGTTTCCATCGGTCATTTCAGTTTGCATATTCACTTATTTATCAATCTGTATAATACTTCAACATATTTGTGGTAACATTTTCCTGCGCGTAGACGGCTACAAAATTATACAATATAGAATCACTCAATTTTGGTCTTACTTATCTAAGCCCGGGTATTGCTCCATAATGGGTTTGCTGTCTCTGTTTATGCGTGTTTGTTCTTTCAGGGCTTTCCTTATATATTTCGGAAGGTTAAATAGCGCCTGATGTGTAATACCATCATAGAATCTTAATTCGCCATCAACCCTTTCAGAGATCCTTCTGTCTATTTCCTCCCCGCTTACCTGAGTAGGATCAATGTCATTTGTGGCTAGGCAGAAACCCCAAAGCAGAGCAAAGGACGGCACATTAGCGGCATACGGGAACACATTGGGAAACACCTCTTTAAGAGTCTTGTTAAGAACAGTGTATGTTTTGAGAGCTACGGGAGAAGTGGTGCTTGCCTGGATGGACAACACACCATGTGGAGTCAGCTTTTGCCTCACTATTTCGTAAAATTCCCTGGTAAAGAGTTTGTATGAAGGACCTTCTTCCAGCGGACATGTAATATCCATGATGACGGCGTCAAACAGATCATCAGAGTCCTCTATGAATTTGCGGCCGTCTCCGAAAGTAAGTACTGTCCTTTTATCAGTAAAGCTGCCGTTATGGAAGGTTGGCAGATATTTCCCGGCACACTCCACCACCTTTTCGTCAATATCCACCATCATTGCCTTGTTGACTGTCTTGTAACGAAGCACCTCTCTCAAGGTAGCGCCCTCGCCGCCTCCAATGATGGCTGCCTTTTCAGGTTTGGGGTGCAGTATTAAGGCTGGCTGCACAAGGGCTTCGTGGTAGATAAACTCGTCCAGCTCAAATGATTGAAATTCATTATCGAGAATAAGGCATCGTCCGAAGTTTTCAGTTTCTGCTACTACTATCTCCTGGATGTCCGAATACCCGTGATATATGGTGCTTTTTATGGCATGCTTGTGGACTTCAAAAGGACTAAAATAGTCATAAATCCATCGTGAAGGAAGGTCTTTCTTCAGTTTATGTCCCCCAACCTGGCCAAGCCGGAACTAAAAAGGAATAAATTTCTGATATGTTCTGGCTCGGCCAGGTTGTCAAATGAAAACCTAAGGTTTTCAAACTTTCCCTTAAATATAAAGAATAGCTAAATCATAAAACTGTTTGATTTTGTCTCAACCAGTCTCCGACTCGACTCTGTCCCATAGGGGACTACGCCCCAGAGGGTAGAGTCTACGACTCAGAGAGGTTGCTACTGGCTTAGAACTCAAAAGAACTCTTTATTATTCAACACCTTTGTTACTAAACAATTTTTCTTTAATACACCGAAGGTGTGGTAGAACAGTCTACAAGGTGACAATTTCCAGCCAAAAAAAACAAGAAATTGTCGACTTAGAGACTAGGTTTCAGAATAGACTTTAGACAGCATAGTCTCTTTTTTATATGGAGAACCCCTCTTTATCTCCATGGAAGTGTGATCTTTTGGCTCAAAAGCCTCCAGTAAGCCCTTAATCGCTAATTGAGGATCAGCTACTGTACCGCAGGTAAATATATCAACAGCCACATAGCCCTCGATCGGCCATGTATGAACTGAAATATGAGACTCTGATAAGATAGCTACAGCGGTTATTCCCGGAGGATTAAACTCGTGGTGAATTGATTTGACTACAGTTGCCCCTGCATCACCAGCGGCATCACACATAACCTGTATTATCTTTTCAGCATCCTCAAGGATTTCCCTGTTACAATCCCACATCTCAAGTAAAAGGTGTCTGCCGTATGCTTCCATTCTCTACCCCCCTATTTTGAAGAAGAAAGATAAAGAATAATTTGTAGCGATTGTTGCCTGCCACCCTGAATTATACAGCGTAGCAATCAGGTTCTATGACCTTAACATTGCTTTAAATTACTCTTACAATTTCTTAACTTGCCCGGTTGTCTACTACAAATATACGAAAATTACTTATATATATTAGAATTAATTTGTCAAGAAAGTTTTTCTAAAATCTGTTTAATAATGGCCTGATCAATCGGCCTTTTGGTAAAACTTCAACAATTCCAATGCATGTTCTTATTATTGTTGCGAGTTTGTGTGAAAGCCTGAGTATTACAAGACCTTTCTCAAATGATAACTTGTCTATTGAAATCAGATCCCAGTATTTTATATTCGCCATATCTTTTTTAAACAATTCTCTTAACTCAGGAATCTTATTAAGGTCTATAGTATGCGTGCCATCAGGATGGATCGCAAGTGAATCCTCATGAAAAATGCTCTTTTTTATACCATCTTCCTTTTTGTAAAATATGCTTATTACTGATAAGCTGAACCAGAATAAAATCTTTGAATAGTAATTATTCACTTTTTCTATCTTTTTTTCACCAAGTTTAAAGGTAACTGTCCTTCTGTCCTTATTGAATATAAAATCTTCAACCTTAAACGGTATCTCTATTACGCCTTCAAAAAAGTATTTTTTCAATTCTATGAAGAAAGAGGCATTCCCATCCATACAGTTAACTCTAATTGATTGCAAGTTCTTATCCCCAATGGATATTTCTTTCACATATTCATTGATAAAACCCTCTCTGATCTTTATCTCACCCCTGTCAACATCAAGTGATATATTCTTACCCAGACTGGCAAGTGTTTTTAAAAGATCAAGATAAACAGGTACTCTTTCCCTGATCTCTTCAGAAATGGCCTTTGCACCCCTGCCTAATTTTTCAGCAACACCTTTAATAGACAACAAGTTATCATTCATTTTATAGCCTTGTCGGCAATATCCCTGCGATAATGTGCACCGTCAAATGATATTTCACTTACAGCTTCATATACCTTCTTCTGTGCTTCCTTTATATCCACGCCACAGGCAACGACGTTCAAGACTCGCCCTCCATTCGTTACAACCTTTCCATTTCCGGATTTAGTACCGGCATGAAAGACAGATATACCCTCCAGATTTTTTAGTAAATCCAGTCCCTTAATTTCTTTTCCATTATCATATTGACCCGGATAGCCACCCGAAGCCATTACAACACAAACAGATGCCTGTGAAAACCATTCCAAATCTACATTGTCCAGGCCCCCTGAAATTGTAGCCAGCATTATTGGAACGATATCACTCTTCATTCGAGTAAGTATTACCTGAGCCTCCGGATCTCCAAAACGAACATTAAATTCCAATACCATAGGCCCGGCAGACGTTATCATCAAGCCAATGTAAATAACCCCCTTATAAGGTCTTCCTTCTTTATTCATAGCGTGCACTGTCGGCACAAGTATGTTTTTCTCTACCCCGCGGTATAATTCAGATGTCATAATTGGTACAGGCGAATAAGCTCCCATCCCCCCTGTATTTGGACCTTTATCGCCATCATAAACCGTCTTGTGATCCTGGGAGCTTTCCATGGGTACGATGGTCCTTCCATCCGTAAATGCCA
>JBHHYW010000005.1:0-23687 GCA_046757745.1 Candidatus Scalindua sp. | reverse complement strand
TCACTGTTAAAGATTAATTTCGGCTTTGTGCTGAATATCAATATGATTCCAACCATGAAAAACATGATATTTCGATACCGAAACAGAAAGTTTCCGGTATTGATCATAAACCGTCTGAAAATACCTGTATTATATGATATTTCAATTTCTGTCATTCTCTTCTTTTTCTGTATCAGATAACGCTACTCTGTTTTTCATCAGAAAACAGAGATATTATTTTTGAGATTAGAAACTGCTTTTCAATGCTACCAGACCACAAAAGTTATACCATTTGAAAAAAACATCGCAGTGGGCAAAACCGGATTTTTCCAAGAGATCCTTATTCTCGTCTAATCGGTATGGTATGAGAATGTTTTCTAACGCCTCTCTTTTTTGTGCTATTTCCAATTCCGTATATCCTTTTCTCTTCTTCATCTCATAGTAGTATTTTATGAACATCCTGTTAAAATCCGAGTTGTTTCCCAGGACTTTCTCCAAAAGGATCAAACAACCGTTTGTATTTAATCCATTAAAGATATTTCTTATTAATTGTTCCCGATACAATGGACGTACAAACTGCAGGGTTAGATTCATAACAACAACAGATGCGTTTGTTATACTAACCCCGTTATTCAGGTCTGCACATATGAGTGAATATTCTTTTGTTACATTGTTTTGAAAAAACCTTTCCCTGCATTTGTTCAGCATATCCTGAGAATAGTCAATCCCAATGTATTTGACATCCTTTTTTACCGCCTCATATATGTTAAAAAGGGTAATACCGGTTGAGCACCCCAGATCATAGATATTGGTGCCGTCCACAGCAAAGTCTACGGCTATTTCGCACATCATCCTTTGCAGCTCCATATAGAAAGGAACGGACCGTTCAAGCATATCATCAAAGACTCCAGCCGTCTCCTTTCCGAAATTGAAGTCAGACACCTTGTCCTTCTTACCTGCAAATATTTCATCTTTACTCATTGTTATTAATATACTGCAACACTTATGACAAATCAACACGATTCTGTTTACGCATGGTACATTATCTGTATTTTAGCTGATTAAATATTAAGAAACAGTGAACAAAAGATTAACATTTCTTAATATTCTGCTTATTAGAAAGGATGCAAGAAAAAGTATCGTGGAATTCCTCTCGCTTTTTTTTGACATCAAATTTTCTCCTTATCGTCCCGGTTTGAGACTTCATGTGCCAGTATTGTTGGCACTACAATTAACGTTGCCATTACCCCTCCAACTAATCCGCCGATTACAGTAATGGCAAAAGGCTGAAAAATTCTTGACCCCATGGTTGTCCCTATTGCGGCCGGCAATAACACAGCGATGGTAGTGAGCGTGGTAAGCAATATAGGGCGCAGGCGAACAGAGGCGGCGGAAAGCAGGGCATCATGAATACCCTTGCCGGAACTGTGTTCCCTGTTGGCAAAATCTATGAGGACAATTGCGTTATTAACGGCAATGCCTACCAGTGTGACAGTCCCCATCCCCACGGATATATCAATACCCTGTCGGGTAAGAAATAAGCCAATCAGTGCGCCAACGAGTGACAGGGGAACAGTCACCAGGATGACAAGCGGCTGGAACCAGGAACTGAATTGCATCGCCATGATAAGATAGATCATCGCTACGGCAGCCAGGACAGCAAGGGCTATTTCAATCGCCGTTTCGATAAGCACATGGTATTGGCCGGTAAAATCGATACTGTATCCTTGAGGAAGCTCAATGGATCGGAATTTTCGCCGCAGGTCTTTGACCATGGACAGGATATTACCTTCGACTTCCGCCAGCAGCGTGATCTGCCGCTGGCCATTCAACCGGGTAATCGCCGCAGGTGCATGGCTGACATTTACCTCGGCAACGCTTCCCAGCGGCAGCCAGCCCCCTCCGGTAGTCCCAATCGGCAGTTGCCTGATATGCTCAATGTCGAAAGGCATACCGGAATCCATCCTTACCAACACGGCAACATCCTCTTTTTGCCGGATGATCCGGGTCGCCTCAACTCCAAAACGGGCGGCTTCCAGTGTGCTTAAAACAGTCACGACATCCACTCCATACTGCGCCAGGGAGGGGTAGTTTATCCGCACGTCTATCTGCGGTACCTTCACCTTGGTATTGTTCACGACGTTTGAAATACCGGATTCTTTAGAAAGCACGGTTTCCACACGGTCGGCGATAGAGATGAGTGTATCCATGTCGTCGCCGTATATGGTAACTCCGAACAGAGCGGGCAGCCCTGAGAAACTTTCGTCTATCTTTTCCTGAGTAGGATGGCGGTAAATGAAGACCATGCCGCTCATTTTTGAATAGGATTCTTTCAGGGTTCGAATTATTTCCTCAACCCGCCTGATTCGCTCACCTTTGTGTTTCAGCTTGATAAGCAATTCTCCTTTGTTGACCCCTTCGATCTGGTAACCGGTTTCCGGAGAACCGGTACGCCGATAAACGCATGAGACGTCCGTATCTTCAAGGGCAATCCTTTCAAGCGTATCTCCTATCCAGTTGCTCTCCTTGAGAGACGTCCCGGGTGGCATGAGGTACTCGGCAAGGATGGCCCCTTCGTCGATAGGAGGCAAAACGGAAGCCTTGCCCAGGAATGCTGTCAGTCCAGCCACTCCCAGATAGAGGGTGGCCAGAGTCAAGACAAGCCACTTGTGCCTGAAGGAGAACTTCAAGATTACCTGAAGCGCCGCATCCAATCGTCCAAGCAGACGCGCACCGAAAAAATGGCTCTTATCGGAATACGATCCTTTCATCCGGCTGAGAAGTGTCGGCACCAATGTCAGTGACAGGAGCAAAGAGATTAGAAGCGCCGCACCGATAGTAAGACCGAAAGGCCGCATAAAGAGCGCGGCAAGCCCTGTCATCAGGATAAGTGGAACAAACGCGGCAATGCTTGTAAAAGTTCCCGATGCATCGGGTCCGGCAATCTCTGAAGCTCCTTCTATGCTTGCCTCGTTTTCTCCCGGAAACAACCGGGCGTGTCGAAAAATATTCTCGGCCACGACGATGGCATCATCTACGATCATACCGATGGCCAACGTCAGAGCAGTCATAGTGATCACATTCAGACTCATGCCCAACCACCTCATGATGGCGACCGTAGCAAGAAGGGTGATGGGTATAGTGAGCGCTACGATTAGAGTAGGCCGGATTGAGCCAAGAAAGAAATAAAGAACCAGGACGGCCAGCAGGGCTCCGATGGCGAGATCGTTAACGATCTCGTTCTGAGACTCCTTGATGATCTCCGATTGGTCGTAGAACTTCCTGACATGCGCTCCTACAGGAAGTAGATTTGAGAGTTGTGTGAGAGCGTTGTCAACCCCGCATGCCACGCGGATAGCGCTCGCACCGGGCTGCTTTCGGACAAGAATCGCCACTGCCGGAACAGCGTCTCCGTGGACTACATAATGCCTGGGAGCATACCCTTCCAGGACATTTGCCACATCTCCAAGTAAAACCGGTTTTGTCCCATCACTGCGAATCGGAAGCGACCGGACGTCATCGAGGGTCTTGAGACGAGCATCGCCGCGAATCAGATATTCCCGCCCGGATCGGTCAAGATACCCGGTCACCGCTGATATGTTGTGATGTTTCAATATTGATACGACGTCATCCACGGTGAGGCGAAGACGGATCAACTCTTCGGGTTTGATTTCCACATAAAAGGCCCGTTGCTCACCACCGAGCACTTCTACAGAGGAGACGCCTTCAACGCTCATGAGACGTCCGGCCAGGTTATAACGAACGGTATTCCGCAAGCTCACCATATCCCCACCGCCGTAAATTACGTAGCTGCAAACCTCCTGGAGGGTAGTGCCGATATTCTCAAGACGCGAGGCGACTCCGGCAGGCAGGCGTCCCGCAAGCCGCGCCAGTCGCGCCAGCACGAGCTGCCTTGCATCCCGGACGGTAGTCCCCCAATCGAATTCAGCGGTCACCTGCGAGATGCCCTGGGCCGATGTCGAGGCAACACGCTTGACATCCGGGATACTCCGTATTTCGCTCTCTATCGGACGGGAGATGAGCCGCTCCATGTCTTCCGGCGAGGCCCCCGGGTAATGAGTAATGATGTTAACAACCGGGATATCGAGGTCAGGAAACAGGTCGACCGGCATATGCCTGGTAGAATAGATACCTGCAAGTAGCATAAATATTACCACGAGTACAATCGCAATGGGATTGTTTATAACCAGCCGAAGCAGAGATCTCATCAGTCCACCACCTTATACATCTTGTTGAAATCCATGTAGAAGAGTTCGTATGCACCCCGGACAACGACCTCATCCTGTTCCTTGAGCCCTGAGATGATCTCAACCCAGTCGCCGGAGACGATACCTGTCTCTACACGTTTCCTGCAATAGCCGGAAGAATCATTCAAAAATACATAGGCCCGTTCTTTTTCGTCTCGTACTATGGCATTTTGTGGAATAGCGAGCGCCCCCTTATGTATTGCAAGGACGACCGTCCCACTTACTGTCTGGCCGGGTCGAAGCAGCGGCGCCAGATCAGATCTTTCAATCCATACAACAACTGCTCCTCCGGCTGTCCTCTGTGGCAGTACACTGGTTATGGTCCCGGGACTAGAGTTTCCACCGGGAAGATTGATAACCACCCGCTTCTCTTCAAGTTCAGCATCGCCACCTCTGGAGAAAAGCGTAGCAACGATATATATATGTTTTAGTGAGATTATTTCGGCCAGATCATCACCCTTCCGCACCTCCTGGCCCGCATACACCTTGCGGTTGGTAAGAATGCCGACCATCGTTGCGCGGACGTGAATAGCCTCCTGCAATCGTTGTATCTCCTGCCCGGCGGATTCTCTTTTGGCCCTGAGGCGTACCAGGTCATCTTCGACAGAGGCAAGTTCTTCATATTTCGCAACCTTTTGTGAGACCGCATCCCGTACAATCTTCACCGTTTGTTCAGCAAGTATAATGCGCTCATGTAAAGTGGCTGATTTGTTACGTAGAACCTCCCGACGGCTGTCTACCAATGGCCCCCCAATGGTGAACAGGAGTTCCCCCTTTGTTACGGGCATTTCGTCCCTGGCGGCTATAGAGACTACCCTTCCTGTCTCCAACGCTACAATTTTCACTTTATCCCTGCTCTCCACCGTTCCAAACCATCGGCAGGTTTCAGTAAAATCTCGCCGTTGCGGCGTGGCGGTTCCTATGATATCCGGTTTCGGAAGGGGTTCCGTACCGGAGGATCTGTGATTGAACACCCTTCCGCCGTACAATACAGCCAAGGTTATGACCGCGTTAACAGCAATAACAATATACAAACCAACTATTTTCCGTTTCATCTGGAATCCTCTGTTCCGGCAATTCTGTTGGGTCCGCTTCGCCCCGCTGAGCGTGGCTCCGCTTGATCCAACCTACAGAAGTAATGTCGTTGAATTAAGACGTAGCGGAAACCTGTAGGTTTCCATGTCCATGCCTAAGTGCATAAAATGGAAGGCTACCTGCCCGAATAGGCACAGGCGGGAAGCCATTCCGCCACAGTTTGTCAGTATACACTGATTTTATGAAAAATCCTTAATTTTAACCGTCACCTTCAACTCCTCTGAACCGTTCTATCCTTGGTCTTTGCCAGTACCATAAGGAGCGCCGGAAGCGCTATCAGCGCAAGGGGCATCTGCACAACAAGACCGGAGATAATGGCAATCGCAAGAGGCTGCAGCATGTCAGCTCCCTCACCGATACCCCATGCAAGGGGAGCAAGGGCAAGGATTGCCGCAATGGTGGTCATGGCAATGGGTCTCATTCGATTCTTGCCAGCCATGATCAGTCGCTGATCGAGTGTAATGTCGCTCGGCAGTTCACGATACTCTGAATAGAAAAATATCGCCACCTCGGTAACAATGCCCACGATCATTGTCATGCCCATCATAGCGGTGATGGCCAAATCGGTGCGGGTAAACCACAACCCGATAAAGACGGCCACTAACGCGAGGAGGGTTGTCAGCATCATCGCTACGGCTGCCTGGAAACTCTCAAAGAGAAATAAGAGCAAGACGAAGACCAGAAGGACTGCCGCCACGAAAACAGTGATAAGATCTCGAAACGCACCCTGCTGCTGTTCGTATAAGCCTCCCATAGTATAGTAAACGCCTTTTGGCAGGAAACCGGGTTGATCCAGTGCCCTGATGACATCATGAACGGTGGAACCCATGTCCCTTCCACTAACCCTTCCAGTAACAGCAATCATTCGTTTTAAATCATCCCGCATGATCTGTGACTGTCCGGCAACCGGCTCTATATTGGCGATTCGTTTGAGGGGAAAGAGATGTCCGTCCGATGATAGAAGTCGTAAGTTTCTAACATCTTCCGTAGAAAAGCGCTCCTCGTGCGGTATCCACACACGCAGTCCAACCATTTTCGGGCCTGATTGAATACTGGTGGAGACGTTGCCCTTCAAAGAGTTTTCCATCGTCTGTGTCACCTCTTCAGGCGTCATGCCTTCCAGCGCCGCTTTTACCCGATCCACATGAATTTCAAGGGCGTCTCCCGCAAGCACTATTCCATCCAGAACATCTACAACACCCGGTATTTCTTTTATCTTCCTGGCAGTTTTCTTTGCAAGACGTTGCAGCAGGAGGCCATTGTCTGAAAATATCTTGATCTCAATTGGTTGAGGAACGGCAGTCAAATCACCGATAAGGTCCTCCATAAGTTTGGCCATCTCAATTTCCATACCGGGAACCTCATGTACAATCCGTTTCCTGATTACGTCCATAACGTCGTCAAGGTCTCGCCTTGGCCTGGAAGTCAGCCTGATAAAGAAATCGCCTTCATTAGCTTCGGTAATGTGTCCTCCCAGGCTTAATCCGGTCCGGCGTGAGTATGTCTGAACATCCGGAGTTGCCTGCAGAATTTCTTCCACCTGCCGCAGCAGGCGATCGGTTTCTGTTAATGATGTACCTGGTTTTGTACGATAGTCCAAGATAAAGCCCCCTTCATCCATAGAGGGCAGGAAACCCGAACCCGTATGTTGATATGCAAAATACCCCAGTACAAAGAAAGGTATGATCACCAGTAAGATTATCAACGGGTTCCGTAATACAACCCGCATCAGGGTATCGTAACAGTTGTGAGCGGCAATGGTCATAGGCCCTCCCTCCGTTTGTTCAGTATCCTTTTGCTTCAGCAAATGCCGCCCGAACAGAGGGACGGCAAGCCAGGATATTAGAAAAGAAACGGCAAGGCACATGGCCATCGTCAGAGAGAGCGCCTTGAAGAATGCTCCGGTAACGCTATTTAGAAATGCCAGTGGTGCAAAGATGACAATTGTTGAGGCGGAAGAACCTGCCAACGGAAGTGTAAATTCAGCAGCAGCCTCATGAATACGTTCCGCATAATGGCCGCTGCCTCCGCGCAAACGTCTGATGATGTGCTCTATCATAACGATGACGTCGTCGATGATCAAGCCCACGGCCGCCGCCATACCTCCAAGTGTCATGATGTTGAGACTCATGCCCAGCCATGCGAGAATCAGGACAGTAGCAGCCAGCGACATGGGAACGGTTACCACCGCTATCAGGGTCAATTTCAGATTGCGCAGAAATATGAGAAGGACCAGCACCGCCAGTCCAATACCGATTCCAAACGCATCCCGCACACTGCGCTCGGATGCCAGGATTAAATCGCTCTGATCATACCAGTTTGCAACACTGACCTCCTGCGGCATAATCTTTTTTAGCTCATCGAGTTTTACCTTGCATTCATCGGCTATTTGAACCGTGTTTCCACCGGGTTGTTGATACACCTGGAACAGAACCGCTTCGTGTCCATCCGCATTCACACGCGTCCACTGCGGCGCTGTGCCACAGTTCACAGCTGCCACATCTTCCAGATAGACCACTCCATTTTTGTTGGAACGGAGTATCGTCTGCTCGATATGTCCGATGTCCCCAAACCGCGTATCGGAGAGCATCAGGTAGAGTTTATAGTTTTCTTCCATACGGCCAACGGCCTTAATGATGTTTGACCCCGAAACGGCTTTAGCCACATCATTAATATTTAGCCCGTATGAATTCAGCTTTCCGGGATTAACAACGATCTGATACTCCTCTACAGCCCCTCCCAATACACCGACACGAGCGACTCCGGTAACCGTTGACAAAACCGGTCGAATACGGAACATGGCAATATCACGCAGTTCCACAAGAGAACGTGTATCTGAAGTTAAGCTGTACCCTAATACTGGAAATACCGTGGGATCCATCCTTCTCACCAGGAAGTTTGTCCAGGCTGGAAGCGAGCCGCGCGTCTGATTGAGAGACGATTCCACCTGAAGCATTGCCGATACCATATCCACATTCCAGTCAAAATCAACGGACACGTCCGCGCTTCCTCGGCTGGTGTTTGACCGTACGTTACGCACGCCGGGCACGGAGCGAACGGCCTCCTCAACAGGCCGTGTAATCTCTACCGCCATGCGCTCTACCGGGCGGTCTCCCGCATCTATACTCACTACTACTCTGGGGAATGTCATTCGGGGAAAAAGGCTTATGGGCATTCCCATACCGGCAAAAATGCCTGAAGCGGCAAAAGCCGCCAGTGCGAAGAGGATCGATCTGTGATGACGCTGCGACCATTGTGGAATTGTCATGGTTTACTGCCCTCCACAACCGGCATGCCGTCAGATAACTCATAATTTCCCACTGCGACCACAGGATCACCTTCTTTCAGATCTTTTGAGAATATTTCCGTTCTCCCGGAATCTTCCAATCCGATTTCCACCGGATGTCTCACGGCATGACCTCCTCGGATAGTAAAAAGGCTACGTCCACCACTATCAGGCAGAATGGCCTCGTGCGGAGCCAATAAGGCTTTATGAGAACTGACGATAATCTTCCCCTCGATGTAGTCGTTGAGCAACAATCTGTCTTCAGATATCGGCTTAACCAACACACTTACAAGACGTGTACCGGGATCGACCCTGCGGGTAATTGTCCGGATACTTCCTTCAATCGGTTTGGAGTCTGGTAAGAGAATGGGCGTCAATTTTACCGATTGGCCTTTCTGAAGCCGGTAAACGTTCTCGGACTCAACACCGAGACGTACAATGATCTGATCCTCATGCGCCAGTTGCAGAAGATTTGTGCCCGCCGGGAGGGTCTGCCCTGGCTGTGCGCCAATGAAATACACAATACCTGCAGATGCGGCCCTGATTTCCTTCATTGATTCAACACCACGCTCTTTTAAACTACGAAGTCTCTTTTCAGCCAGACGTAACCGGAGTTGTATCGGCACCATGTCCTGCTTTGTGGACAACTGTAACTTGATGCGTTCGTTCAAAAGCTCCTCTTCCAGACGCGCGGATTCAAGTTCGTCCTGTACCTGTTCGAGTTTTAACTGTGTCTCTGGGCTGGGGCTGATTATGAGCAGCAGATCACCGGGTTTAACAACCTGTCCTCCCGTTACCAGCACCCTGGTAACGAGACACTCAAATGTAACATTGTATGTTTCGATAGTACTCGGAAGCGGTTCCACTATTCCATGCGCCGTAAGCGTTTCGTTAATACGGCCATAGCTCAACGGAACAGTTTCAACCCTCACCACAGGAGAACTATTCTCTTTGTCCATGCGGCTGTCGCCGCCAAGACCGGTATGTGATGCTGTAAGCTCAGGCCGGTTGTACTGCCAGTACAAAGATAACGACACTACAATTACAGTTACTGCTATTCCAATTACAGCTTTTAGAATTTGGGCCATTACATTTTCCTTTTATTATATTTTTATCCTTGTTTCTAAGACAAGACTATAAACAAGGCTACTACAGATAATTCTGTTGGGTCCGCTTCGCCCCGCTGAGCGTGGCTTCGCTTGACCCAACTTACGTACTTTGCCTACTCTGGACCGATACGTGTCGTGTATTCTGTAAGATGGGTTAAGCGGAGTAAACCTATCAATACACCAAGTTCATGACATTGGCTCTGTAGCTGAAGGAACAGATTCTATACTATATATTCCGACGGCAAGTTCAAATGCGAAACGCGAATCCATCAGTTGTTGTTTCAGGAGAATCAAGTCAATACGTTTTTGCGCCAGGCTACCCCAAGTATTGTAATAGGTAATTACATCTGAATAACCCCGATCCAGCGCCTGACGATAAGTTAGAAGAAGCTTCTCCAATACTTCAATGGCCTCTTTGGAGACTGTAATTCTGTGATTGAGAGAAAGGATGACCTTTAACAGTTTGGCGGAAGTTAATCGTGCCTGGAAAACCCTGTTAACATATTGATCAAATAGTTGTTTTCTGGTGGCGCGCGCGAAAGCTATCTTTCCCTGATTACGATTAAATATGGGCAATCCGATGGTAATGCCCGGACCTGCATTATAGAAACTGCCAAAGTCCCGCGCTTGATTGGCACCCGGATTTATCATCGGAAACTGTCCGCGAATCGCCACCCTCACCACTGCTTCCTGACTTTTATAACCTTGACGTAGCGCTAACAGGTCCAGCCGACGTGTATCAAGACTTGCAGCAAACTGTTCGAGAGATGAAATATCAATGTTATCCATTAATTCAATGTTGTTTTGCAATTTTATCTCATAATCGGGAGGAAGGCCGAGAAGCTGTTTCAGTGTCAATATCTGCTGACCTGATTCCTGTGTGATTCGTAACAATGCAACTTGTGCCTGATTATAGGCAGCTTCGGCTGCGGCCAGGTTCAGTTTTGTAAGAAGACCATTCTGGACAGCCTGACGGACAAGGTTGACATTTTCAGATAACCGCTGTTCCATTTCCTTTCTAATCTTAGCCTGTTTATCCAGGGCAACAAGTTGGTAAACTGCCATCCGTGCCCCCTGCGCCACCTGCAGCTCCTTCCAGGCAACAACAAGATCTACCTCCTTCTGTTTTGCGGACGCCGAGTTCACCCTGGCAGACCGGCTTATCAGGGACTTAATATTCCAGTTGAGATTGGTTGCGAAATTGTTGACGAGTCCGTCTGTGGGGCCCCCAGTGGGAATATTTAAATTGTAAGAGAATTGTGGATTTGGCAATAACCCGGCCTGCAGCAATTGCGCCCCTGCAAGGGAGCGGCGGTCTCTCTCCACCGTCAAGGATGGGTTCACCAGGACGGCCAAAACTGCCGCTTCATCCGGTGAAAGTCCGTCACGATCATCAAAATCTATAGGCTTCAGAACAGGGTGATTAATGGTGCCTGCCAGAATACGAATTTCTTTCGAGGAAGGAACGGCAAGCCTTTCCTCAACGGCCTCTGAGGTTAGATATTCCGGATGATACGAAGCACATCCTGA
The DNA here is from genome assembly GCA_046757745.1 of Candidatus Scalindua sp. Lineage (GTDB taxonomy): Bacteria > Planctomycetota > Brocadiia > Brocadiales > Scalinduaceae > Scalindua. The sequence continues at coordinate 12,420 of JBHHYW010000005.1, read as the reverse complement.
GAAAACCACTGCAAGGAGAAATAGACAGGGAATCGCCTCCAGTCTCTTGAGCCAGAGACTCTTACGTCCTGTGAAAGGCAAAAAGAACCTTTTATGTCCTTGCCATACGGTTAAATATTCCATTTTTGTATCTCGATTGTATAAGTATATCCACCGTGATTCTATGGCCTTTAGGGTTTCAACCTTTTGTATTTAAGGCTGACTGTTATTATTAGTAGAATAATATATAAATTCAAACATTAACTCATAATGAAGAAAATATTAAGATTTGTTAATGAAGAAATGGGGTCAGAAGGCTAAGGAATAATAATGCTATTCTTTGCCTAGATTACAATCGTGACATCTTAAACAAGCGTTAAACATATATTTCCCTGCTTGACACACTACGACTCCCAGCCCGAATATGCGGTACTGGCGAGCGCTCAGAGTGACGTCATTCCCTGTCCGACCGACTGGCGGATGAGTGGAGTCGAGGAATCTAACCTGTCTCCTTCTTTGATATGATTAATAGACTGCGAAATAGACGTCTTTCCAGACAGTTTGATAAACAGGATCAGGCCAGGTTATATCTGCTCTGGACAACGTGGTTTTATTTATAATAACCGCTATCTGTCGCTTGCCGCGTTCGTTCAGCAGCTTTTTCAGACCGTCAGTATCGATGTAGCGCCAGGCGCTATCCGGATAGGACAAACCGTAACCGAGCTCACTTTTGCGCAGAAAAAGATAGGCGTCTTTGCGCTTATAAACATAACATATTGCATGCACAGATCGGAAATCCGTTAACAGGACGGTATCCGTTGTTATGTGACCCTGCTGAGAGCGCAGGAAAGTGGTCATTCCGGCATGAATAGAGTTTTCCGCCGGCACAGCAAAAGGAAATGCCAGCATTATGACGGCTGCTGAGAGTCCATGTGTAACCGTTTTCCACCGCCTGTCCCGCGTTAGTACGGTCTTAAACATAATCACAAAACACAAAACCGCCGCGCAGACGCAATACCATAGTTTATAGACCTCTCCCAAACCGTAAATACGCCGGTACAGAGCGGGTGTGAATGCGATGAGGAGCAGGGACACAATCACAATTCCCATTATAATAACCAATGAAGAGGAACAATATTTGAACATGCGTTTGCCGTCTTGCTTGAAATACTCGGTAAGCCCGATCGCCGTAAGCGCTGCCAGCGGAGGAAAACAGGGTAGAATATAGGTAATCATCTTGCCTGACGAAGCCGAAAAGAACACCAGTGAAAGAGTCATCCAGCATATACAGAAACGAACTAGAGGTTTAAGCAGAAGTTCACGTTTATATTGGCCAATGGCAACTGGAATGACCAGTATCCAGGGAAACGCACCGGCAAGGAAGAACGGGATTAAGAACCAGAATGGTCGATTATGCATGCCGCCCTCTGCCGAGAGAAAGCGCTGGACATGTTCATGCCAGAAGAAATAATGCCAGAAATCCGGCTCACGCGAAGCAATCATCAGGCACCAGGGAAGAGCGACAGCGACAACACTGAGGAGTGGAAGCCACAGCAGGGTAAACAGTTCCCTTCCACGTCTTTCCCACAACAAGAATGGAATCACTGTCAACGCCGGTAGGACAAAGGCAAGGAAGCCTTTTGTCAGAAAAGCCGCACCGCAGAAAACCCCGCAGAGCAACAGCCATACGTTTCGATGCCTCACAGACTTGTTTGTGCCGGCAACAAAAAAACAGCCCAGTGCGGCGGCCAGGAAAAATGTCAGCAGACTGTCCAGCGCGCAGAAGGTGCCTACCCCGTAGACCTCCATAAAAGTCATATAGATGAATGCGGACAGTAGCGCTGCTTTATCGCATCCATGAAACCGCTTAACAACAAGGAAGAGGATAAGAGCCGTCAGCCCTACCGCGAGAGCAGATGGTAAACGTATGGCAAAACCATTATCTCCGAACAGAGCCATGGATGCGGCATTCAGCCAGTATCCAAGCACCGGTTTTTCAAAGTACCTCAGCCCGTCCAACCTGGGAACAATAAAATCTCCGGTATCCAGCATTTCCCGGGATATCTCGCCATATCGAGTCTCATCCGGTGTGACAACAGGGCGCACATTCAGAGACACGATGTACAAGAAAAGAAATAGTATGGCTAAACTGAACAATCCTTTTTTTGTCATTGTAAAAAAGTCCGGATACAAGAACATGCAAATTTAAATGCCGTGAACCAACTTCTTGCGACTGACGGATAGATACTTCCATAAATACTTCATACGCATACTTACACAATTCCAATAACATATTGAACATTAACACAGCGTGAAGAAAAGATTAAAAAAGGTTAATACGGAATAATATTTTGCTGACAAGTAAAACAACACTCGACCAATCAAACCTCTCCTACTGAAATACCGGATTTGATTGACCATGTTCTTCGGCAGAATTCTCCAGCAAATAATATTATTGGATGATTTGTTTGTTTGCAATAGATACATTATTAACTGCAGTAATTTGATTATTAAGCCCTTCATCTGCATGATGAATGGAAGGTTTTAGCATTGTCTTTTTTAATATATCATCTATATGGCTTTCCTCCTCTTCAATGAAAGATTCAACAGTAGAAATTCTCATAACTAACTCTCGCGCTACTTCTTCGCTTGCTCTTGCAGAGAAGACATCCTTCAATCTCATATAGTTCTGAAATGAAGCTAAGACAAAATCAATAGGATTAGTTCCAACAAGCAGACTATTATCGTATCTTTTCTGCTCTCCTTCGAAAAGAATGCTCCCATCTTCCGTAGAAATACACTGTATACGTAATCCAATCCTGATCTGGGAAAAAAGAGCGTAATACGAATTCTTATAGTCGGTTATCTTGCCATAGATCATCGCATCCGCTCCAAGTATCCTGCCAAGTTCTTGAGGCGGGAAGGCTTTCAGGTCATTGGGAGTAACAATATTAAGTTTTTGCAATACTCTATCTATATGCATCAACTCTATATCTTGAAATTCCCTGATTGCAAGATGGCCAAAGAAAAACCTCCTCAATCTATTTGCATAAGTCCAGATCCATTCATCATTTTTCTTTTTGCTAAATCTTGGAAGAGAGATTTCATTCAAGATATATTTACCGCCTACTAAATTGTCAAATGGTAATACCGCGATTATCCTGGGAGGGTGGGCCTTAAATTCGTCTGAAACCTCAAATTCTTTGTCTCCCGGATCTAGTTGATATATTCTGTCTATTGTTGTTTTTTTACCATGTTCTGCTAACTCGTTTTCATGAACCTTTAGTAAGCAGTGGCAACCTGAAAACATTAATCTCTTAATGAAGGCATGGCCATCTCCCATTCCAGCTTTGAAAGGACAATCAAGCCAGCAGCAATCCAAATCAGTTCCCTTACTCTTCTTAATATGCCAAATGTTAATGCCGTACTTGCGCTAAGATTTAATATCATGAAAATCCCGATCAATCCTCCCTCCTGTCCGCCTACACTGCCGGGAATAAAGGACGTAATTGCCCTTGAAACAGTTGAAAGAGATTCAATAATATAGGCGGTATGGATATCTATTGGTATGTCTAAAGAATAGAGAATCAATAAAGCTTCTGTCATACCCACTATCCAGCCGAGAAAATAACATGCAAACGAGATAAGGAAGCTTTTTGGTTTATCGCAGTAAAATTGACATATACTTTGATCTAGCTCTTTTAATCTCTGCTCCCTTTCGTTTAAATACCGAATATTTAATCTAAATTTTTGTAATATTTTTAAAACAATTGTGAAAAATCCACGTTTTTGAATAAATATTATAAATACTATTATGGGTATGCCTAATAGTGTAACGGCAATTGAGCTTATTAACTGAGAGCCGGAAAGGTTTAATTTGAATAGCATGAATGCCACACCTAGCATTACAAAGAGTATCTCCGTTATAACCATTATTGTTCTTGAAATTACAACAGAAGCCATGCCATCTACCATAGGTATATGGTATTTCTTTAAGAAGTAAGCCTTTACAGGTTCACCTGCAAAATAGGCCGAAGGTACTATCATATTAACAGTCTCTCCGGCAAGTCTTACAGTTAGAAGATTTTTGAAACTTATTTTTCTTTCTCTAAACGAATAATACCATCCTAATGTATCAAAAACAAAAACAACCGTATAAGGTATTAGCAAGAGGAATATTTTCCACTTCAGAAGGCAAAAATGTTGATAAATATTTGCAGGGCCAACTATATAAATTAGAACAAGGAAAATGGTGAATCCTGCAATTAGTAATAATAACTTAAGTTTTTGCTTATTTATTTGAATTTGAAAAATCCTCTATATATTTCCCGGTATCTTTGTTTAATGACCGTTAGGCCCTCTCTATCTTCCCACCTTTTTTGAGCAAGAATTTGCGCCCTTTCCATGTTGTTTTGCTTCCTAAAAAACTTGTACACCATATTATAAAGCTTATAATATCACTGATTGGCAACAATAAAAGCGTAGTTTTCTTGTCTTTTGTAAATTTGTAGCTGATTATTGATGCGGAGATTATACGAACACTGAGAAATGCAACAAACAGAATAACTTACAATGCCTGTGCTGAACTTGTCCTGTTAGATAGACAAAAATTTATTAAAAGATATGCCAATAAGGATACTAATCCATATTTAAAGAACACAGAAAAAAATAACCGAAAGGCCTACAGGACCTTATGGTTCTTGCCCATCTCAGTTGATGTTTGAAAAAGTTAATAATGCCACCATTGTCCGGCACCACATCCACGATATGATTAGGCAAACGGAGTCTATACCCTGCCTCGTATACTATTCTGCCAAGATGAAAATCTTCTGCAAGATAATCGGATAATTCCTTAAAACCACCAATATTATCTAAAATATCTCTTTTTGTAGCAATACGTATGGTTTTAAAAAGATATCTTTAAAACCATATTCCTCAAGTTTGCCCATTACCGGATCACTGGTATATGAGCTTGCCGCTATGACTTTTATATGAGGATAAATTTCAAGTAATTTCTTAAATGTTTCCTCTGCTCCCATAGAGCCAGGTATATTTAAATCAAGAATAACTACATCAAAACGTATCCCTATTTCTGAAGCTCTTTTATATAATTCTATTGCCTCAAATCCATCACCTGCTGTTTCAACTTCATATTTGAGACTTCTCAAATACCGGGCAGCCATAAAGCTGGTTGTAGACTTATCATCAATTAACAGGACATGAAGAAGAGATTCATGAATTTAGTAGATTTTTTGGAATTATAACTTCAAATGTACTCCCCACGCCTAACTCACTTTTCACCTCTATCTTTCCTTGATGGAGTCCAACAATACTTTTACAGATATTGAGTCCCAGGCCGGTTCCACCTGTAACTCTGGAACGTGAAGAGTCAACACGAAAGAAACGATCAAATATCCTTTCAAAATCTTCTGCTGATATGCCTATGCCCGTATCCTCAATACGGACGACAACATCATTGCCCCTATCCTCCAGAGCAAAGCATATACTGTCACCGTGCGAAGTGTATTTAATGGCATTGTCTAACAGATTGGCAAACACGCGCCGCAATAAAATCTCATCTCCCTTAATTCTTACGCTCGGCATCCCATTAATTGATAATCTAATTTTCTTTGAATCCGATACCGGCCTGAATGTATTTTGAAGATCCTTCAGCATTTTGCTCAGGTTGAATGATTTCAGATGTAAAATATTCGCGCCTGAATCCGACCTTGAGAGTTCTAATAAATCACTTATCATCCTGGTCATTCTTTCCAGGTCATTTAAATTGCCTTCCAGTAATTCACGATACTCTTCAGACGTCCTTTCCCTTGAGAGTATAACTTCAATTCCGGTTTTAAGGGATGCAATGGGAGTCCTGAGTTCGTGAGAAGCGTCAGTCGTAAACTGGACTGTTCTTTTAAAAGAAGCTTCAAGTCTGTCGAGCATAAGATTTATGGTCTTTATCAATTCAGCCAGTTCATCTCCTGTGTAAATAGGGCTGAGCCTCGTACTCAAATTTGATGAAGTGATTTTACGCGTTGTTTCAGTTATGTTTTCAATTGGAGCCAGACTCTTTCTCGCAATTAACCAACCACCGGCAATACTGACTATAAAGAGGACAGGAATTAAGATTAAAAAGTTTTCTCCTACGGTTTCTAATGATTTATATGGAAGTTTCATATAAATACCCACTTGAAGAATATACTTAAGAGAATTGCCAGACTTTACAGGTCTTGTTATTAAGAGATATGGAGAACTTGAACCCTCTATCCATATCTTTTCAAATGTGTGTTTCCCTTTTTCTGTATTTGAAATAGTATTTTCAGAAATTTTTAACTTTGGGTCAAAGAAATTTCCCGGAGTAATAAAGGTATTTTGCTCAATATCATACAATCGCACCGTTCTTCTCATGTATCTCATGCTGGATGACTTTATATTTACCAGATTTTGTAAATCATTCACGGAGTGATTTCCATTTTGAATACTTTGGAGAATATCTTCACTTTCATCAAATAATATGCTGCGGATTTCTTTTCTTAGCTTATAGCTTAATCGAAAATAAAGGAAACCTCCGAATATTATCAATATTGTGAAGACGGATAATGAATACCATATGGTGATCTTAAAACCAACAGTCTTGAAAAAACTATCCCAGCTCTTCGATGACATATCCGGCGCCCCTTTTTGTATGTATGAGTTTTATATCAAAGCCCTTATCAATCTTACTTCTCAGCTTGGCTATATGAACGTCCACCACATTACTGAAGCTCTCAAAATTAGAATCCCATACATGCTCTGAAATCATTGTTCGGGTCACTACCTGACCGGCATTCTGCATCAAATATTCCAGGAGGGAAAATTCAATAGGGGACATTTCTATCCTTTTCTTTCCCCTGAAGACCTTTCTGGTTAATGGATCGAGTATCAGATCGGCCACTTTTAATTCTAATGATGTCTTATGGCTACCCCTACGCAGACAGACACGAATGCGGGCCAGAAATTCATGAAAAGAAAAAGGCTTGACGATATAATCATCCGCCCCGATATTTAATCCTGCAACCTTATCCTCTGTCGAATCCTTTGCTGTCAGAAAGATAATCGGTGTGCTGATATCTGCACTTCTAACATCTTTAAGTATGGACACCCCATTATATTCGGGCAGCATAATATCCAGTATGATAATGTCATAACTTTCATGTGTTGCCAGATGCAATCCATCCGTACCGTTTAGCGCAAGATCGACTGCATAAGAACTCTCTTCCAACCCTTTTTTGAGGTATATTGCCAGTTTCTCTTCATCTTCAACAATCAGAATTCTCATATTTATATAAATGATTAAACACAAATATTAACAGGTTAAAACTTTAACTCCTTTCGGATCCAGCTCTTTCTTTAGGGTTTTATTTAACAGCGAAACTAGTACAAACATATAAAGACAATACATATATATTTTGTAGATTAACAAATAAACATTAAGACAAGATTAGGAAAAGATTAAGAAATGTTAATGTGACAGACGGCCTACTATAAAACTTAGGTAATCTTAAAGAAGCTTGCTTCTTCTAGTTCATAAATCTCATATGGTTACAATATCACCTTTAATATCCTCTTTGTGCTTTCCAATACGTCGTTTTCTGCTTTCCATTCTGCATGTATTATTTGTATTTTACCATTACCATAAGGATGCCATTTCCTGGAAAACTTCTCTGTAGGGTAACCGTTGAATATAACCAGTTCCGATATTTCTAAAGCAGCGGCAACATGCTGGCCCATTGAATCATATCCTACATAATACTGACTTTGAGATATCAGAGCCGCAAACTGGCCGATGCCGCCTTTGTAGGTAATTAAATCCGGACCGGAAACATTGGAAGCCGGAAACGATAAATCTTCATTAACCCTTACTACGTTTTTACCGCGTTCCTTCAGTTGAACAATGATTTTATCAGCCCTCTCTATTTCATCATTTCCAAATCCCTCGTCTAATATAACCTTAGCTCCTTTTTCTATTAAATACAAAACTACTTCAAATTCAAATTCATCGCTTATCCTCTTATCATAGTTCCCGCCCACACCAAAATTGACTGTTACAATAAATTCATTGTTCCATGCCACATTACGATAAAAATCTTTTGCCGTTTCATTATATCTGGCAGGAATACTTAGTGTGGGATAAGCAAGATCTTCTACCGTTCCTCCAAATATTTTATTTAACCACTCATTGACATCTTCTCCCAGCTTCCTGGTCTCTTCGTCAGCGTGTGCCAGAGGTTCAAAAAGATAATATCCGGTGTCTTCTTTTATTAATGGCAATAAACCCAGTTGTGTGATCCTGGAATTTGAGTCAATTATTACGAATTCGCAAGGTTCCATACCTTTTGTTTCACTTTTTATATTTTCCAGAGACCCCAGCCAGCTTTCTAAACGTGAAATCAATCCTCCTCTTCTTTTGTAATCCAGAGGTAAAATTCTTATGTCTTCATCACCGCCGAATAATTCATAGTTTTTTCTGTTTGCCAGGAATAAGATTTGGGCACTTGGAAATAACTTTTTTGATCTCTCAATTATTACGCTGGTTATGGCTACATCAGCCCCTATCGTAACCCGTGACAAGACAAATACTTTTTTGATAATGTGCCTTTGTGCAGGCCCGGTTTTGTCTGGAACAATTAAACCCCTGATCCTGTCCAGCAAATCCTGTTGAGTGAACAATCCAAACGTTTTCAGCGTTTCATCTATATGTTTTGCCTCTGGCTGCTCTCTTACTAGCTGTATCAAATAACTGAATATTTCATAATAAACATCCCTATCGGCAGCATCAAAAGAATCATTTAACGGCTCAACAATGGCCCTGAAAGTCGCATCAATCCCTGATTCGGCCAGTAACTCATCTTTGTGTATTGCGATATCGAACAGTTCTTTGACTCTCTGTTTATCAATTCCTATTCCCAGGCAATGGTCTTCCATTATCTTCTTCGCAATAACTTTTGCCCGTTTAGTCATATCCGTAGCTCTATTACTTGAAAAGGTATATTAATATTTCTATCTCTTACACTAACCAATTCTCTATTGCAAGATTATCAAATCTGTTAAAATGCTTTTTATTACCGGTTATTAATTTTGTACATTTTGTTAAAACAGTAGAGGCTATTAAAATATCTGCATCAGGAAGCAGGATTCTTTTTTTATAAAGAAAGGATTTCAGTTCACCAAACTTTTTTAATATCATCAAATCTGAATTAATAACATCAATAGATAATAGAAATTCATCGACAACATTAAGATTATTTAATCTATTTGTTGATCTTTCCGCTCCATAGAATAGCTCGCCAACGGTCATAAAAGATATCGACACTTGCTCATCACAATTTTGTCTCTTTTCAATTACCGTTTTGTTACCGCGTAATAATTCTATGCAAATATCAGTATCTATTAGAATCATAATATTACTTCCCGGCCCAAGGTACGGTTATTATAAATATCATCAATTATTTCTTTTGTAGATCTTTGATCATCCCATTCATTCGATAATTTCTTCCAGATGTTTACTTGTGTTTCTTTTGAAATGTTTTTCTTTCTCATGGTTACCTGGTTTACCTCTTCTTGAACGCTACGTTCTAACAAAATCAATATTTCATTGTTTAAACTTCTTTTTTCCATTTGAGATAATGTCCGAATCTTTCTTACTATCTCTTCGGGAATATTTCTTACGGTAATATTCATAATATTTTTCCTTAATAAAACAGATAAAAACAAAATATAGTTACATAGTAGTTTTATTATAGTTATACCTTGCTTTTATTGCAAGAATATTTCTACTGCAAACGACTAGTATAAGGCACCACCGGCTTGAGAATTATGATAGTAAAAGACTATTAGAATGGAAGTTAGAAAAAATGTTGAAAATCGTAACTGTTTTGGTGGTTTGCTTCATACCTAATTGGATAATTATATTACAATCCTGTTGTATTTTTCTATACAGGAATTTTTAATAAGTCCATACAAGCCTGCGCCACTTTCTCCGGTGATATCATCGTCATACATCGGTGGTCTGTAGGGCATGTCTTGATGTGGCACGGAGAACAATCAACATCTTCCCTGATTACCTTGCCAATTTCATACTCTGATTCTGTGTATCTGGGATCAGTTGGCCCCATCAGGGTAACAACCGGTCTCTTAAATGCCACTGCAAAGTGCCTTGGCCCGGAATCTACAGTTACCAGCAAACGACACCTTTTTACAAGTACTTTGAGCACACCGAGTTTAACTGATTCTTTTGAAAGATTTACCAGGCCGGGCTTCGAGGAATTTTCGATATCATCTGCAAGTCCAGCTTCACCCGGCCCACAAACCAACACTATTTTACAATCACTAACTTTTCTTAACAAATCTGCTGTTCTCGCAAAACATTCAGATGTCCAACATTTTGAAGATCCGTAGGATGCCCCCGGATTTATCAGGATAAATGGTTTGTTATCGATATTGTATTTTCTTAATAACTCATTTGCATTGTCTTCACATTCTCCGGAAATAAACAATTCTAATTCTCTGGACGTTATCCTGCACCCAAGTTGAGCGCACAATCTCAAATAGTAATCTGCCATATATGTAGGCATGAATTTTCCATTTTCTGTCAACCTCTCTATACCATCTGTTAGTAAGAGAGAACGGGCGTCACGCTTGTAACCAATGCGCCTGCTCACACCTCCAAGCCATACCATAAGAGCGGAACTGAATGAATTTGGGAACAGAAACCCCAGATCGAATTTTTCCTGCTTGAGCTTGTAGGTTTGGCGCAAGAACTCATTTGCACTTCTCCTCCCGGTTTCAAATTCAATAATCTCATCAAACCAAGGAGAATCGTCTATTATGCCTCTTAAATTCTTCTTAATAAGAAGGGTTATGCGGGAATCCACAAAGTTTTCCCTAACGCACCTGAATGCTGGCGTTGCCATCACAACATCACCCACCCAGTTCGGCGCCCTGACAAGAACCTTTTCCGCCTTTATCATTTGTCCCACTTTGAATTAACCGCAGTGAATGAATTATACTTAATCGCATAATGCTCGACGCCTGCTCTGCTTAATTGCTTTGATATCTCTCTGTCATATGGCATTATAAAATCCTTGATCTCTTCCCATGCATCAGAGGGGATATTCTCGATCATCTTCGTTAATATGGAATACATACTACTTGAGGAATCCCCGGAATACATATTTACATACCAGGGAAATATCCTCTGCAACCTGGATATGAAAAGATTGTGTTCCTCGCCAAAGTCCAGGCAGGTATCATCCATGAAATTATCCAGGGTCTTCATCTTATCAAAGTTAATGAAGTTTCCTTTTTTACTGATTTCGTAGGCCGCTGTCCTTGGAAAAGGATAAAAGATTGACCATCTAAAACGGCCTGGTTTTATTATGCTTAGGAGCTTGACAGTTTCGAGAATCTCTTCTTTAGTTTCATACGGAAGCCCGAACATAACGAATGCCGAGGTATGAAGGTTATACTTATGAGCGCTTTTAAATGCACGGATTATATCTTCATTTGTCATTGGGCGTTTGAGTATTTCTCGACGGATTCTTTCGCTTCCGCTTTCCAGTCCGAACTTGATAATCATACACCCTGCATCTTTCAATAACTTTGCCCTCTCGTCATCGAATGCCCTGATATGCGCATTGGCAACGAATGGTATTTTTACAGACTTATTATACTTTTCACAAAATTCCTTTAAATATGCCTTGTTGGAAGTGAAGATATCATCATCAAATATGAATGTTGTAATATTTTTATAGTTTGCGAGTAGATAGTTTATTTCATCTATTACTTCATCAACATCATGCCTTCTTATGTAATTAAGGTCTTTTGTGCTATTACCCGTCTCATCTTTATAACGTTCCACGATGGAGTGGTTAAAACAGTATGTACACTTGAATGGGCAGCCTCTCGACGTCATCATACGAACCCATCCACCTTCAGCATCTATCATGCCTTGAAAATCAAAGAGATCGTAATCTTTTCTCGGCAGTTCAGCTAAATCCGGCAAGGATCTGACATTGTTGGAAACCACTTTTCCATTATCCTTAGCCCAGATATTTGCAATGTGTGCGGTATCAACACCTTTCTTAATGTTGGCAGCTAATTCCAAAACAGCCTCTTCGCCTTCTCCCACACAAACATAGTCAAAACAGCCCTCCTTTATAACCTCCTCAGGTACCATGGTGGCATGAATGCCGCCGCAGACAATGGGTATATCACAAAAACTCTTAATAAACTTTGCTATCTTCAGTGCATATTGATACTGTGTGGTAACTGTGGAAAATCCTATTAATTGTGGCTTGTATTCCTCAACTATTCTCTGTATTTCCTTGTCATCAGGTAATTTAGCCAGCTTTTCGTTCAGGTTTATCAGTTTCGTATCATGCCCATGCTTTTTTAACA